>JAZOTV010000137.1:0-2207 GCA_045657815.1 Akkermansia sp. | reverse complement strand
GCCATACTCGAAACCGGGAGCCCCGGTTGCCTCACACAGGTCTTTGAAGAGCTGGATGTTCATGGCGCTTACTTTACTCCTTTCCGCCCCGCTTGGCAAGGGCAGACTAACTTTCTGACAGGATTTTCCGCTGCCGGGTGCGCGAAACACCTTGCAATGAGGGGGCAATATGCTATCATACACGCATGAACCGCCTGCCGATACCACAATATGTGATGGCGCTGGCCCATGTGGCTGCCCTGCGCTCCGAAGACCCCTACCGAAAGGTGGGTGCCGCCGCGCTGGATAAGGACAACCGAGTCATCGGCACGGCATACAACGGGCTGTTCCCCGGCTTCGATGCACCGGAGGGCTTCTGGGCCTCGCGCGATGAGCGGCAGAAGTTCATGCTGCACGCGGAAATCAACCTTTGCAGTCTGTTCAAGCGCGGCGAGGCGCGCATCGTGGCCTGCACCACCATGCCCTGCACCTCGTGCATGCAGGCGCTCTGCGCCCACGGGGTGAAAACCATTTATTACGGCGAAGACTACTCAGCCTCCCAGGCCCCGGCTATTGCCGAGATGTACGGGGTGGAACTCATCAAGGTGGATGACTACCCGCTTTCTTCCCGTTTTCCGCTCGTAGCAGCAAAGAACGAAACACCCTGCGATTGCTGCACCAAGCCGCAGGATGCTCTGGAAAAACGAGCCAGGGGGTGCCTGCTCGGTCTCATGTGCGGCGATGCACTGGGTGCCCCTCTGGAGTTCCACTCTCCGGCAGATTTCAAGCAGCATTTCCCCAACGGCATCACCGGCATGGTAGACGGATGGCATACCACTTCCTGGCGCAAGAAGGGCAGCATCACCGATGATTCAGAAATGGCCATTGCCCTGCTCCGCAGCCTGCTCAACGAACAGGGTTTCAACAGCATGGCCACACAGGCCCAGTACATCGACTGGCTCTCCACCGACCCGGATGACGTGGGCGTCACCATCCGCTTCGCGCTCAATGGTGATTTCAACCCGGACTCCCAGGCAAACGGTGCCCTCATGCGTGTGGCGCCCATCGGCATCTATGCCGCCCTGCACCCCGAGTGGGACTGGCAGGCCGCAGCCAAGGCAGACTGCACCCTCACCCACATTCACCCCCGCTGCGTAAACGCCAACATCATCTATGTGGAATCCCTCATCCTGGCCATGCAGGGCAAGGCTCCGCAGGAAATCTATGCCACAGCCTGCAAACGCGCGGAAGAACTGAACGATGTGGCCCTGCTCAGCCGTCTGCGCGCCGCTGAAACCGAGGAACCCGCGTATCACCCCCAGGCAGGCTGGGTGGAAATTGCCTTTCAGTGCACCTACTACTGGCTGCTGCATGCCAGGGATTTTGCCTCGGCCATGTGCAGCATCGTCAGCAAGCTGGGCGACCCGGACACCAACGGCGCCATTGCCGGCGCCCTGCTCGGGGCCGTGTTCGGCATCGATGGTATCCCCTACGAATGGCAGCAGACGGTGCAGAATGCTCACCACGAGGTCTCCCGCTACCGCGCCGGCAAGGGCATGGAAATGCTCGAAGACCTCTTTGAACAGGCCAGATGAGTACACCCCTGCTCCAGGTGCGCGACCTCACGGTCGAGTTTCACCCCCGTGCCGGCGTCAATTACGCCGTGAACGGCGTATCCTTTGACCTGCATGCCGGCGAGACGCTCGGCATCGTGGGCGAATCCGGCCCCGGCAAATCGGTGACCTGCTCCACCCTCATGGGGCTGCTGCCCAGCCCGCCTGCCCGCATCGGCAAGGACTCCCACGCCTGGTTCGATGGCGTCGACCTGCTGCATGCCCCGGAAAAGGAACATGCGAAGCTTCGCGGCAAGCGCATCTCCATGATTTTCCAGGACCCCATGACCTGCCTGAATCCCTGCATGTGCATCGGCGACCAGGTGGCAGAGCCGCTTGTGCTGCACCAGGGGCTCAGCTGGCGCGAGGCACGCAGGCTGGCGGTGGAGGAACTTGCCCGCACCGGCATTCCCGAGCCGGAAAAACGCGCCAAAGCCTACCCGCACGAATTTTCCGGCGGCATGCGCCAGCGCGTGATGATAGCCATGGCGCTCATCACCCGCCCCGAAATTCTCATCGCCGATGAACCCACCACCGCACTGGATGTTACCGTGCAGAAGCAGGTGCTGGACCTCCTGCGCACCCGCCAGCAGGAGCTGGGCACCGCCATCATTC
>JAZOTV010000136.1:0-12061 GCA_045657815.1 Akkermansia sp. | reverse complement strand
CTTTGCGCCGGGTAGCGGGGGATGAACAGGCTCATGGCAAATACCAGAACAGCTCCCACGGTGCAGCCGGCGCAGGGGAGCGCTGCGGCTTGCCAGCCCGAATCCGGCCCCCAGAGCTTCAGCAGGGTATAGATGAGGTAGAGCGCTCCAATCTGCCCGATGAGTAGCGCCAGCATGGTGGAAATTTCCATGACACCGCTGGCGAAACCGATGTTTTCAGAACCCACGATATCCTTCACCAGCCCCTTTTTAGCCGGGCTGAAGAACATGGCCTGCACGCAGAAAATACCAAAACAGGCGATGGCCAGGGAGAGATTCTGCAGCCAGAGACCGGCGGTCATACCTGCCAGAACAAGAACCTGCAGCAGCACCATGGCCTGCAACAGGCGCGTTTTGCACCAGCGGTCGGCAATCCAGCCACCCAGCGGTGAAAACAGCACAAAAGGCAGCACAATAAGCACCGAAAGCGAGTATTGAAGCTCCATGGCCATCCAGATGCCAAGGCCAATGAGCAGGAACTGAACCCCTTTTTCATTCAGGGCGTTCATAGACTGAATCATCGTGAGGCTCCAGAATGATCCCCACGGAGTTTTCGGTGATGTGCTTTCTGCGGGCTGCATGGTGCGCATTATACTACCATGCAGCCCGGCTGTAAAAGCAAAAAAACATTTATTGCGGCAGTGCCGGGGCCTGCGGCATCTGCCACTGGTTGTCCTCCATGAAGAGCAGGGCATTCTTGTGCTGCTGGGCAGCAGCCTTGCATACCCATTCCCTGGCCTGCTCAGTGTCCTGCTGCACCCCGAGTCCGTGGTAATAGCAGCGGCCCAGGTTGTACTGCGCGTTGGCATTGCCCAGCAGGGCGGCACGCTGGAAACAGGCGGCTGCCTTGGCGTCATCCTTGATGGTGCCCTCGCCATTCCGGTAGCAAAGCCCCAGATTGTTCATGGCAGAGGTGTTGCCGGCCTCAGCCGCGCGGCTGTACCAGTAGAAGGCCTTGGGCAGATCTTTTTCCACACCTGCGCCGGAGATGTAGCAGGTGCCCAGGTTGTCCTGAGCATTGGTGTTGCCTGCCTCCGCTGCCATGGTGTACCAGCGTACGGCTTCGTACATGTCCTGTTTTACGCCTTTGCCGAAATCATAGCACTTGGCCAGCTGCAGCTGGGCCTCCGGGTTACCCTGCAGGGCAGCCTGGTGGTAGAGTGCAGCGGCTTCTGCCTCATTGCCGGAGTTGGAGAGCACAGTGGCCTTGGCCATCGGGTCTTCCACGATGATGCAGGAGGCCAGAAGCAGCGCCATGGTGGTGGGGAGAATCTTCTTCATGGTTGTATCATTTACTCGCGTGTAAGGAGGTAGCGCTCAGCATCCATGGCTGCGCGGCAACCCATGCCGGCGGCCGAGATTGCCTGGCGATAGGTGGGGTCGGCCACATCGCCTGCGGCAAAGAGCCCGGGGGTTCTGGTGGCGGTGCCGGCGCCTTCCGTCATGACGAATCCGGCGGCATCGCGTTCCACCAGATCACCTGCAAAGTTACTTACCGGGGTGTGGCCTATGGCCATGAACACGCATTTGACCTCCAGTTCGCTCTGGGTGCCGTCTGTGGTGCTCTGCAGGGTGATGCTGCTCATTTCGCCCTTCTCATCGGTGTGGTAAGCGGCAATGGTGCTGTTCCACACCGGCTCAATCTTCGGGTTTTCCAGCGTGCGCTGCTGCATGGCCTTGCTGGCGCGCAGCTGGTCGCGGCGGTGAATCAGGTATACCTTGCTGGCAAAGCGGGTCAGGAAATTGGCTTCCTCGCAGGCGCTGTCACCACCGCCGACCACACACACGGGTACATCGCGGTAGAAAGCGCCGTCGCAGGTGGCGCAGGCGGTCAGGCCGTGGCCGATGAGTTCGCTTTCGCCCTCCAGCCCCAGGTAGCGGGCTTTGGCGCCGGTGGCCATGATGACGGCTTCTGCCTTGTAAGCACCGCCGGAGGTAGTGACGGTGAAGAGCCCGGAGCAGGCTTCCTGGGAGATGGAGAGTACCTCCTCATAGGCAAAGCGTGCGCCGTGTTTTTCTGCCTGCTGGCTCATGTTGAACATGAGCTCCGGGCCCATGATGCCCTCCGGGAATCCCGGAAAATTCTCCACCTCTGTGGTGGTGGTGAGCTGGCCGCCAATCTGGCTGCCGGTGAATACCAGGGGGTGCAAATCTGCACGGGCTGCGTAGATGGCAGCAGTGTAACCGGCGGGGCCGGTGCCGATAATAATCAATTTCTCGTCCATTTGTTGGGATTGTATCATGTTTTGTAGACGGCGCAAGTGGATAATGTGTCAAAAATATGACAAGGATTCCGCATGGCAGCATTCGGACTTGCTTCCCGGGGACGAATATGTGATACTCTGCCACCTGCATGAAACTGTTACGACGCAATCTGAGCCTGATGCTGGCGGTGAGATACCTCAACCCGCTGCGTACCATGTTTTCTGTCATTACTTTCATCTGCCTGGGCGGTGTGGCCCTGGGGGTGATGGTCCTCATCGTGGTGCTTTCTGTCATGGAAGGGCTGCAGCGCGAAATCGAAAACCGCGTTCTGGCCATGGCCCCGCACTATGTGGTGGCGCAGACAGATGGCCTGCAGCGTGTCTGCATTACCGATGAGCTGGTGGATTGGGGGGAGCTGGCAGATAAGATACGTGAAATGCCCGATGTGGTGAGCGTGTACCCCCAGTTGGAAGGCGATGCCTTTGCCCAGAGCTCTACCGGGCGCATGACGGTGCAGTTCACCGCCATTGAGCCGCACAACGAGCAGCAGACCGCCCCGCTGCGTGAGATGCTGCGGGCGGGTACCTTCGATTTCGGCGAAGGGCTTGACCAGGAGTGTGTGATTTCTGCCCCCACTGCCAATGCGCTGCACCTGCGCGTGGGCGATAGTCTGCATCTCACCCCCGTGGGCAGTCTGGATGAGGTGGCAGATATTTACGCCATGATTCAGAATCCGCTCCAGACCCACGAGAACAAGGCGTTTATGCAGGCCGTGACCACCCTGTTCGATGGTGCCGCCACGGGGGAATCCGGTACTGTTGTGGAGGATGCCCGGCTGGATGCCGTGGTGGGGCATATCCTGAAATTTCCCGCCAATAAGCTGCGCCAGAGTGAGAAGGATGCCTGCGCTGTGTTCTACAATCTGGCCCAGACTCACCGCAATGGCGTGCCGTTCTCGAGTGAACAGGTGGCAGAGTGGCAGACCTGTGCTGCCACGCTGGCCGGTCTTGACCGCGACAGAGAGGATGGCAAGGCCGTGAAGAGCATCAATGAGATGGTGATGCCTATGGACCTTCGCGTGGTTGGTGTGTACCAGACCCCGGAGAATGTGGCGGGGCCGAATGTGTATGTGCCCCTGCAGATTGCTCAGGATGTCATGGGGCTGTCAGCGGGCGGCTCCAGCCAGGTGCAGGGTATCTGTGTGCGCGTGCGCGATGCTAATAATCCGGGCGATGTGGAGACCCGGATTCAGCAGCTTCTGCCGCAGGTGGATGCTCCGCAGGAGATGTTCCCCACCGGTGTAGATTGGTATATTGCTCCTTGGACCCGCAGTTTTGAGCAGTGGTATAAGCTCATTGCCAATGAACGCGTGATGCTGAGCTTTGTGCTTTCCATTATCTCGCTCATTGCGAGTTTCTGTATCATGGCTGTCATGTTCACCATGTCGATGCAGCGCAAGCGTGAGATTGCCGTGCTTCAGGCGTTGGGGGCCACCCCCGGCAAGATTATGGGAATCTTTGCCTGGCAGGGTGTCATCATCGGCACGGCAGGTGCTCTTTGCGGTGTCATCCTGGCATTGCTGGTGCTGTATTACCGCCTGGAGATTCAGACTGTTCTGGCCGGTATGGGCATGGACCCGTTCCCGATGCAGGCACATGGAATCACTCTGCCGGCGGTGTATGACCCCGCTACCTTTGCCGGGCAGGCGTTCAAAGCCTTTGTGATGGTGACAATTGCTGCCATAATTCCGGCTATCATTGTTTCCCGGCAGGACCCGGCCAAGGCTCTGCGCTCAAACTGATTTTACATACCATGGATATCTACTGGATTGAGGATAAGAAGAAATGCGGCCCGGTTACGGTGCCGGATATCATTTCCCGTGTGCAGATGGGCGAGCTGACTCCGGAAACCAAGGGCTGGCATGCCGGTTGCGAGCAGTGGATGCCCCTGCGCGAACTGCCTGCGCTGGTGGATTTCCTGAAAGAAGACTCCGCAGAACTTCAGCCTGAGCCGGAGACCCCGGTTTCTGCTGCTCCGGCTCAGGAGGAACACCCTGCCGGTGTGCCGGAGAATGCCGTGCGTGTGTATTTGCCCTCTCCTGCCTCCCGCCTGCTTGCACGCATGGTGGATATGTCTCTGTACACAGCGCTGCTTTATTCGGCGTTGTATGTACGCCAGGTTCCCTTTGATGCCGCTCTGCTGCCGTCTAATCCGCTTGTGTGGCTGGGCTATGTGGTGCTGGAGGCTCTGCTGGTGTATTACCTGGGTGGTACTCCCGGTAAATACCTGCTGGGGGTTCAGGTGCGTTGCGTGGGGGAAGGGAACATGACCCTGGGACGCTCGTTTTCCCGCTCCTGCATGAGCTTTATCGGCGGTATGGGCATGATGGTTTCGCTGCTGCCGTTGATTATGATGGGCTTTTCCTGGTGGCAGCTCCGTTCTCGCGGCATCACTATGTGGGATGCCCGCTGCCAGACGCTCCCCATCATGCTGCAGCCGGTTTCCATTCTGCGCCAGTTTCTTGCCATTGTCATGATTTTTATTGCCTTCAATATCACTTGCTCCTGCATGGCACCCTGGCTGGAGCCTATGGTGCAGCAGGTGGAGACTCAGTCCCCCGAGGCCGGGCAATTCCTGCGCAGCATGATGCCGCCGGAAGCAAAATAATAAAATTGGCGTATCTGTCCGTTGTTGAACAAATGCCTTGTTGACAAAGGCATGGAGTTTTGTATAATGGGATATATGGCAATGATACGCACCTACGGGGCTGAGGTACGCCCTTCACAACCGTCTTTCTACATCCCCAACCGCGTGGATGAAACATCGCTTCCTGCTATTGTCAAGGCAATGGGAGGCGCTGAAAATGTGGCTTTCATGGTGGAGGAGGTTCTCGCACCCTCTCCCGCAGTGAAAAAGTACATCAGCGGAACGGGCAGTCAGGTTCTTTCCTTTAATTTCCGCAAGAGCAACAGCCGCGAGCTGCGAGAAAAACTCATGAATCTCATGCAGCTGGGGTTGGATGTCATTTTTGTGCCCGGCCGCCCGAACAGCATCATCGGTACCATTTCGGATGTGCCTATGCCGTTCATGATGCAGCTGGGTGCCCTGCATATTGCCCCGGTGCCGGTGTTTGTGGGCAGCTTCCGCAACGATATCTGGCGTGCTTTCACCTCTGGCCAGGATTATGACTGGCTGACGATTGATTTCCTGCCCAAGCTGCAGTCCGGCCCGCAGACTGGCGAGCGTCTGCTCGAGGTCTGGCTGGAGGCTTGCTACAAGCGTTATGATGAGAGCCCGGCTTTTGAGAAATCCCTGGCACGCGTGCTGGTGGAGAGCATTAAGAAGAATCCCAAGGTGGCGCTTATCGATGGGCTGGATGGCACCAGCATGCCTTACAGCATGCTGCTGGGTGTGTCTATGGCGCTGTCCCGCTGGCTGAAGAAGAATGTGCAGGAGGAACGCCTGGGTATCATTCTGCCGCCCGGCAAGGGTGGTGTCATTGCCAACATTGCCTGTTTCCTGGCAGGTATTGTGCCGGTGAATATCAATTACACCTCCTCCGAAAGCGCTTTCGAGAGCATTGTGCGCCAGAGCGGCCTCAAGCACTTTGTGACGGCCCGCGCCTTCATGAGCAAACTGCCGCAGTTCCCCTGGCCCAAGGGCGAGTCCATCATCCACCTGGATAAGACGCTCAAGAGTCTTGGCAAAGCATCCATCGCCAGCTGGGTGGCTTTTGCGAAGTTTGCCCCTGTATCACTGATTGCCAGAACTTTTGACCTGGACCGCCGTTGCAAGGGCGATGAAGCCGCCCTGCTGTTCACCTCTGGTTCCTCCGGTGAGCCCAAGGGGGTGCCGATTACGCACAAGATGATTCTTTCCAACACCGCCCAGCTTCTCAGCAAGGTGTGGATTCCGGAGGGGAGCCCGATTCTGTGCAGCCTTCCTATCTTCCACAGCCTTGGTCTGGCGTTCACTACCATCATGCCGTTGATTTATGGTTTCGGTATGGTGACCTATCCCTCCCCGCTGGATGCCAAGAATCTCAATGAGCTCATTGAGAAGTACAAGTGCACCGTGGTGATTTCCACGCCCACCTTTGCCCGCAGCATGCTGCGCCGTGCCAGGAAGGATACATACGCCAGTGTGAAATACTTTGTGGTGGGTGCCGAGAAGCTGCAGCAGGCACTGTTTGATGAGTTCCTGGAGAAGTGCGGCGTGCAGCTGCTGGAAGGCTATGGCCTGACGGAGACAACCCCGCTCTGCGGCGTGAACCTGGATAAGGTCGGCCCCACTGAAGAGCAGCCCTATTATGTGCCCGGCGTGAAGGTGGGTACCATCGGCCAGCTGGTGCCTGGTCTGGCGGTGCGCATTACCGACCCGGATGATGACAACGTGCAGCTGCCCATTTCGGAGCAGGGGATGATCTGGTTCAAAGGCTCGAACGTGTTCGGTGGCTACATTGGCCGCGATGACCTGAATGCCGAGATTCTGCGCGATGGCTGGTTCAAGACCGGTGACCTGGGTTATGTGGACCTCAACGGTTTCCTGACGCTGGGAGGCCGCCGCTCCCGCTTCTCCAAGGTGGGTGGCGAGATGGTGCCGCATGAGGTGGTGGAGAATGCCATTGAGGCCTATGTGGAGTTGCCGGAGGGCTTTACCGGCCGCGCGGTTGCCGTGATGGGTGTGCCGGATGCCGCCAAGGGCGAGGCTCTGGTGCTGCTCTCGGCTGTGCACCAGGCTCAGCTGAACCAGGCTCTGGAGGAAATCAAGAATCACCTGGTGGCAGAGGGGCTTCCCCGCCTGTGGTGCCCGCGTGAAATCATTCCCGTGGAGGCTATTCCGGCCTTGCCGACGGGTAAGATGGACCTGAAGGGATGCCAGATTCTGGCATACGAGGCGCTGAATATCCCGCACTGATTCTATGGCTGATGAAAAAGTGAACAGGCCGGTGAATGTGCGCCGGCCTGAGGTGATGGAACAGGTCGCGAAGGATCTTGCCCGCTTTCACAGCCCGCTTGTCGACTGTATACGCGAGCAGGGCAATGAGCTGGAGCTGCCCGGCATGCGCCTTTTCCTGGCGGAATCCTTTGGTTTCTGCGATGGCGTGAAACGCGCCATCGAGATTGCCTATGCTGCCTGCCGTTTGTTCAAGGATAAGCGCATCTGGCTCATTGGCGAGATTATTCACAACCCGGAGGTGAATGCCCGGCTGGATGCGCTGGGCCTGCAGCACCTGCCGTGGAAAATGGATGACCCCGCCTATGATGCGCTGAGTGCCGAGGATGTGGTGATTATGCCGGCCTTTGGTGTATCGGTTGAGATGCGTCAGCTGCTGGATTCCAAGGGCGTTACCCTGGTGGATAGTACCTGTGGCAATGTAATCAAGGTGTGGCAGCGCGTGCGCGCTTATGCGGCGGCCGGTGTTACCAGTATCATTCATGGCAAGGCGAAGCATGAGGAGAGCATGGCAACGGCTTCCCAGTCTCAGGGTGCAGACAGAAGGGGAAATTACCTTGTGGTGTTCAATGCGGATGATGCTCGCCTGGTGGCAGATTATATCCTAGGCCGGGGAGACAAGGAGTCTTTCCTCCGGCATTTCTCCGGCAGCTATTCTGCTGGTTTTGACCCGGATATTCACCTGGCTGAAATCGGTCTGGCTAATCAGACTACGATGCTGAAGTCGGAAACGTCAGAAATTCAGGAGATTCTGCGCGCTGCTATGGTGGAGCGCGATGCTAATGCTGACCGTTTTCACATGTTCGACACCATCTGCGGCGCCACGCAGGACCGCCAGAATGCGCTGTTCAGCCTGCTGGAGAAACCGCTGGATGCCATGTTCATCATTGGCGGTTACAACAGCTCCAACACAACCCACCTTGCCCACATCGCCGCGCGTAAGGTGCCTACTTACTTTGTGGCATCGGCAGATTGTCTGCTGGGGTGTGATACGATACGCTGCTATGACCTGGAGCAGAAAAAGGAGGTGGAGCGGCCGCTGCCGCCCTCTATGTACAACCCTGAGCGCGAGCTTCAGGTGGGCGTGACGGCTGGCGCATCCTGCCCGGCCAATGTGATTGAGGAGGTTATCTGCCGCATTGCTGAGCTTTCCGGCTGCGCAGAAATTTGAATAACTCTGCTGCCTGGCAGTTAAAAGAAATCCCCCGTGTTTCCTGCCGGAACACGGGGGATGCCTGTTTCTGAAGCTTGCTTCCTGCGCAGGCGGTCCGCTATCTTCTGCGCAAAGAAAAGCATCCCCGCGTTCCGGTGTGGAACGCGGGGATGCTGGAATAAGTCTTTGGGGAGATTTACTTCTCCGGGCTCAGTACAAGGTAGCCATCAGCCGTGGAGCGGCCCTTCTTGGTTTCGGGGAAGAGGCTCTTGCCGGTGGGCAGGATGAACTTGGTTTCGTCATTGTCATCCTCGGTCATGCCCAGATCCTTGGCGTCCTTCACAGAACCGTCGCAGGAAAGCACGAACGCATGGCCACGGAAGGAGCTGCCATCGAACACCACGGAGTCACCCACATAAGGAGTGGCGCTGGGGTAGATACCGCAGATGACCAGCGGCGCGTTGGACTTGGTCACGCCGTCCTTCATGGTGGGGTCATCGTTGTTCTTGCGCATTACATAGGCCATGGCGTTTTCGCCGCGGCTCAGAGCAGCGCCGTTGGCCAGCTTCTCGTCACCTTCCTTCTGAACGCTCAGCCCATTGCATTCCACCTTGGCAAAGAAGGGCTTTTCAGACACGTTCTCGGAGGCGTAGTACACCTGGCGGAAGTAGGCGTTGGAGTTGTCGCCGGTAAGGGTGCCGAAATTCAGGTCGGGCTTTTCTTCCTGAAGGCGCTCAGCGGTGCTGTCGCAGGGATAGCTGCCGTTGTCGGTCTTGAACCCCTGCAGCATGGTGTGCAGAGACTTCAGGTTGGAGTTGGCCTTCTGGCGGTCACCATCGTTCAGGTGATCCATGATGGGGCCGTAGCCGATGGAGGCCAGAGCTGCCAGAATGGCAATCACCACCATAAGCTCGATAAGGGTGAACCCTTTCTTCTTCTTGTGTGCAGATACTTTCATGGTAATAGATGATAGATTTTTCGGACTCAATATATATACCATGCTCAGCCCCGCGTGGCAAGCTGCATTTTCAGTTTTGAGGAAAAATGAAGCATTCAACTCCCGAATTCCGGGAATTGGATTGCCTTTGCTCCCGTTTTGACGGGCTTTCACCTGCGGGGCAGAGTGCAAAAAAATCGTTGTACCCATTATGTGCCCCGGATTGTACCCCTGGCGTAACGGTCCGCAATGATATAAACAAGGCCCGAAATCTGATATTTGCAAACAGTTCAGGCTCGCAATGTGATTGCGAGCCTGATATTTCAGTACCGGCTGTGGGACTCGAACCCACACTCTTAGGGGAACTCGATTTTGAGTCGAGCGCGTCTACCATTCCGCCAAGCCGGCGTGGGAGCGGTGAAGTGCGATGATTAAAACGCGAAAAGGATGCTGAGTCAAGCGAAAATCCGAAATATGGCAGAGAATGGCGAAAAAGGTGCGCGGAAATTGAGAGAGTAGCAGATTTTGTGCTCGCATCTTCTGGAAAATTGGATATAATAGCGGCAGCAAGGTATCACCGTTACATGTTGCGGTGCCGAGCATTTTTCCAACATAACATAATCCAATATTATGCAGTACACACACGAAGTCGAACAGATGTGTTGCGTCAAGAAGGGCTGCAATCACGGCCCCGCTCCCATCCCCCAGGAGGGTGCCTGGACGCAATCCACCAAGATTGAGGACATCTCCGGCCTTACCCACGGTGTGGGTTGGTGCGCTCCTCAGCAGGGTGCTTGCAAGCTGACCCTGAATGTGAAGCAGGGTGTTATCCAGGAGGCTCTGGTTGAAACCATCGGCTGCTCCGGTATGACCCACTCCGCCGCTATGGCTTCCGAGATTCCTCCCGGCAAGACCGTGCCCGAGGCTCTGAACACCGACCTCGTGTGCGATGCCATCAACACCGCTATGCGCGAGCTCTTCCTGCAGATTGTGTACGGCCGCACCCAGAGCGCTTACTCTGAGGGTGGTCTGCCCATCGGCGCTGGTCTGGAAGACCTGGGCAAGGGCCTGCGTTCCCAGACGGGTACGCTGTACGGCACGCTGGCCAAGGGTGCCCGCTACCTGGAGCTGGCTGAAGGCTACATCACCAAGCTTGCTCTGGACGCTGACGGCGAAATCACCGGCTACCAGTACGTGAAGATGGGCCCGATGATGGAAGACATCAAGAAGGGCATGGACGCCAACGAGGCTATCAAGAAGCACACCGGCTCCTACGGCCGCTTTGCTGATGCCGCCAAGTACATCGACCCCCGTCACGAGTAAAGAACCCCTAAATATAGAACAAGATTATGCCTCTTTTTGAATCTTATTCCCGTCGTATCGACCAGATCCTTCCGGTTCTTGCTCAGTACGGTATCAACTCCTGCGAGGAAGCCGAGCAGGTTTGCCTTGAAAAGGGTATCGACGTGCGCGAAATCGTGCGCGGCATCCAGAACATCGCCTTCGAGAACGCTGGCTGGGCCTATGTGGTAGGCGCTGCCATCGCTATCAAGAAGGGCTGCACCAAGGCTGCTGACGCTGCCGAGGCTATCGGCGAAGGTCTGCAGGCTTTCTGCATTCCCGGTTCTGTGGCCGATGACCGCAAGGTGGGTCTGGGTCACGGCAACCTGGCTGCCATGCTTCTGCGCGAGGAGACCGAGTGCTTCTGCTTCCTGGCTGGTCACGAGTCTTTCGCCGCTGCTGAAGGCGCTATCGGTATCGCCCGCTCCGCCAACAAGGTGCGCCAGAAGCCGCTTCGCGTTATCCTGAACGGCCTTGGCAAGGACGCCGCCTACATCATCTCCCGTATCAACGGCTTCACCTACTGCCAGACCAAGTTCGACTACGCCACCGGTAAGGTGGAAGTGGTGAGCAAGAAGGCATTCTCCGACGGTGAGCGCTCCAAGGTGAACTGCTACGGCGCTGATGACGTGCGCGAAGGCGTGGCCATCATGTGGCTTGAGGGCGTGGACGTTTCCATCACTGGTAACTCCACCAACCCCACCCGCTTCCAGCACCCGGTTGCCGGCACCTACAAGAAGGAATGCACGCTGGCTGGCAAGAAGTACTTCTCCGTGGCCTCCGGTGGTGGCACGGGCCGTACCTTGCACCCGGACAACATGGCCGCTGGTCCCGCCTCCTACGGCATGACCGACACCCTGGGCCGCATGCACAGCGACGCTCAGTTCGCCGGTTCCTCTTCCGTGCCCGCCCACGTGGAAATGATGGGCCTCATCGGCATGGGCAACAACCCCATGGTGGGTGCTACGGTTTCCGTGGCCGTTGCCATCGAGGAAGCCATGAACAAGTAAACCCACGGTTTACCAGAACTTCCTGGCCGCCACCTGCTCCCGCATTGTGGCGGCCATCTCTTTCCTCTCTTCGGGATAAGATGCAGGGTAAGTCGCGAAGCTTTGCCCACGGCTTGTTATGCGTTGACAAAAAGACAAAAAGATGGTATGATGCTCTCGTTCTGAGAAAGGAGACTTGCCCTGTGAAATATACTTATCCTCTATTGGCAGAAGAATACCTGTACGCCGCAGAGCCCGAGATTGCCGCCCGCGCTACAGCGTGGGATGTGGCTATGGGGCTGCAGGCCGTGGATGGCCTGGAGGTCTCGGAATACCTGCGCGAGGTTGCCTGCGAGCAGATTGAGGGGCACATTGGCTTTGCGGAGGTTCAGGAACGCATCCGTACGTACTATGCGGAGCAGGTTTCTGAAAGCTCGCAGC
>JAZOTV010000135.1:0-13492 GCA_045657815.1 Akkermansia sp. | reverse complement strand
CATCGCTGTATGCTGGATGCACGCGGAATTTTACCACAATTCTAACCATTCGTCACGCAGAATGTCAGAAAAACCCTGATTTATTCACATGTGTCCCATACTTTCCTTTGTCGGGGTACGGGACTTTAGTGCCGGCGGTTTAAGGCGTTAACTGGGGGGCGGGACTGAAGTCCCGCGCTCCGATGATTGCTGATGTCACAGTACCGGCGTTGCTTCTGCAGCTTATCCATGCAGGGCTCCGGCTGGTCGGTGAGCTGCTGCTGCCTGGTGGCCTGGCGTATGCGTTCATACTGGCCGGGAGCAATATCATTCTCCCACAGCGGGACAATTTCACCACACCGGGTAAGCTGAAAGAGCAAGAGGGAAAGCAGTTTTTTGTGCCTTGATGGTAGAAAAACGCCCCGCAGGGTTGCTGCGGGGCGTGGTGATTGAGAGGGGGTGATTATTTACTTGCCCTGCTGGGCCTGGCGCTGGCGCTCCAGGGCGGCCTGCTGCTCGAGCATGCGCTCCATGAAGCTCTTCTTGGCGCCCTTCTTCTTCTGCACCTTCTCCAGAGTGGGGGCCGGCATGCGGCGGATGATGATGGTCTGGAGGATGGAGATGAGGTTACTGGTGGTCCAGTACAGACCCAGTGCGCTGGGGTAGGTGTAGCAGAACAGGAAGAACATGAGCGGCATCCAGCGCATGATCTTCACTTGCGTGGCATCGCCGGTGGCGGGGGTCATGTGCATCTGGATGATGGTGGACGTAGCCATGAGGATGGGCAGAATGTTTACCGGCACTTCATAGCCCATGAAGGGGAAGGAGAACACGGTATCCATCTGGGAGAGGTCGGTCACCCAGCCGATGAAGCCCTCGCCACGGAATTCGGCTGCGGTCTGCAGCACGTAGAAGAAGGAGAAGAAGATGGGCATCTGCAGCAGCATGGGCAGGCAGCCACCCATGGGGGAGATGCCGTACTGCTGGTAGAGCTTCATCATCTCGACCTGCACCTTCTGCTGGTCATTCGGGTACTTCTCCTTGAGGGCCTGCATCTGCGGCTGCAACAGGCTCATGCGCTTCATGCTGGTGTAGCTCTTGCGGTAGAGCGGCCAGATGAGAAGGCGGATGGTGAGGGTCATGGCGATGATGGCCCAGCCCCAGTTGCCCAGCCAGCCGTGGTACAGGTTCACGAGCCAGTTCATGGGGTAGGCGATGATGGTGAAGATGCCGTAGTCCATCACTCGGTCAATCATGCGGAAATCATCGGTCATCTCATCCAGCATGAGGTTGAGCTTCGGGCCGGTGAAGATGTCATAGGAGAAGCTCTTCTGCCCGCCCATCATGGTGTCGGTCTTGCCGGCCAGTGCGAAATCGGGCATGCCGAGGGCAAGCTCCACGCATTCGGTCTTGTCGCCGCTCACCTGCAGGGGGAACTGGGCAGGGGCTGCATACAGGGCGTTGTTGCCGCTGGTCTTGTCGGGCTTCACAATGGAGGCGTAGTACTGGTTCATCACGCCGGCCCATTCCAGGTTGTCCATGTCCTTGTCATAGCTGCGGTCTTTAGCCTTACCGAGCCAGGGGCGGAAATCGCTGGCGTTGTTTTTCTCGAAGCTTCCGTCCTCCAGGCGCACATGGTAGGTGTAGTAGGAGGATTCATCCTTGGAGATCTGGCCGATGCCGCCGGCATAGAGGCCCCAGTCCTGGGCGTTCAGGGTCTGGCCGGAGGTGTTCTGCACATCAATCTTCAGGTTCAGCACGTAGGCGTTGCCCTCGATGGTGTCCTCTCCCTTCTGCAGGGGCTTGAGGGTGTATACCTTGCGCACGATGAGGTCGCCCACGCGGCCCAGCAGGGTCACCTGACTGTCATTGCTCAGATCGGCGCGGTATTCGTACACGGCGTTGTCGAACAGGGGAGCGCGGTCATTGGAGAGGCCGAAAACCAGGGTGCCGATGCCGTTTTCCGGGTTGGAGTTGATGCTTACATCGGTGCCCTTGAGTTCATCGCGGGTGCTGTTGATGGCCTGGCCAATCATCTCTACGCCGCTGATGCTGCCGCCGATGTTGCAGAAATTGTACCTGGCAACGGGTTTGCCTTCGGAATCCTTGCTGATGAGACTGGCAATCACCCGTTTTTCGGCTGCGGGAGCTGCCGGAGCCGGTGTGGTGGCGGTCACGGTTGCCGGAGTGGCTGCTGCCGGAGCGGGGTCTGCCGGTGCAACGGCTGCCACCGGGGCTGCAGGAGCCTGGGGGGCCTGTTCCTTGTCCTTGTTGTAGTACCACTGCAGGCCCAGCAGAGCTGCGCAGAGAGATACAACAAACCATCCTGTTTTATCCATAGCTGTTATCTAGGTTAGTTAGTGGTTGATATTTTTGTGAAATTCTGTGGGGAAATCTTTACTTCTGGTGGCGGGGCGGTACTGGGTCATGTCCGCATCCGCCCCAGGGATTACAGCGCAGGATGCGCCATACTCCCAGCCCTACTCCCTTGATGACACCGTGGGTTTCCACGGCCTGGATGAAGTACGTAGAGCAGCTGGGCTGAAACCGGCACCCGCTGCCTGGTCCACAAAGTACATGCAGCGGTTTGCTGATGAATCGTTTGTAGAATAATACCGGCAGGATGACGAGTCGCTTCAGCATCCGGGTTGATTCAGTTGGTAAAATGCTTTCGCTTGAGCAGGCGTTTAAAGTCCTTCTCAAGCTCACTGTAATCGGCTGTGGTGGCGGTATGGCGCGGAATGACTACTACATAATGCCCCCTGTGCAGCGGTTCTCCGTGGGCTCGGAGAATCTCGCGTACGCGGCGGCGCAGCAGATTGCGCACTACGGCGTGGCCCAGCCGTTTCGTTGTAATAATCCCGAAGCGGGATTCCTTTGCGCCCGCACCCTCGCCGGAATAGGGGAGGGTGCTGAGCACAAGAAAACGCCCTGCTGCGGATGAGCCTTGTGCACGCACCATGGCGAACTCACTGGCTCGCTTCATGGTTTGGTGCCGCTTCAGCTGCATCGTAAACAGGGCGTTGGTTTCTCCTGCAGGGGCAGGGAGCACCCGGGGTACTCTCTAACAGAAACCCTGCCGGGGCTTTAGCCGTGCTGGATGATGTGGCGCTTGTACTGCACCTCTGCACCCTTGGGCAGAAGACGCTTGCGACCCTTGGCACGACGGCGGGCGAGGATGGCGCGGCCGTTCTTGGTAGCCATGCGGGCGCGGAAACCGAACTGGCGCTTGCGGCAGCGCTTGGAAGGCTGGTATGTTCTCTTGCTCATAATATCTTAGTGTGTTTGAAGTGGTTTCTGTGAGGCCGCATGAAACGGCCGGGTGCGCTATGATACCCTAAAATCGGCGTATGTCAAGCACTGTTCTTCATTTTTTCGATATCAGTGCGAATTTCACGCGTCAGAGACCATGAATTTGAGCTCAGCCTCGCAGGTAACTTCGCCGTTGACAAGGCAGCGGCCAACAGCCATACCGATGGCACCACGCATCTTGGTGAGTTCTGTTTCAATGATGAGAACATCTCCGGGCACCACGGGGCGGCGCCACTTCACCTTGTCGCAGCTCATGAAGTAGCCGATCTTGCCTGCATTTTCGGGCAGACGGAGCATGAGGACGGAGGCAACCTGGGCCATGGCTTCCACCTGGAGCACGCCGGGCATGACCGGGTGGCCGGGGAAGTGCCCCTGGAAGAACTGCTCGTTCATGGTCACGTTCTTCTGACCAACGCATTTGCGGTCACCTTCGAAGTCAATGATGCGATCCACCATGAGGAAGGGGTAGCGGTGCGGCAGGAGCTTCATGACTTCCAGCGTGTCGAGCACAGCCTCTCCGCTGGGAATGGTGATGGGCTTCGGGCGCAGGGCTTCCATGCTCTCATATTTCTGCTGGAGCTTGGCCGCCATCTGGGTGTTGATGCCGTGGCCGGGCATGATGGCAATCACGTGGCCCATGATGCGGTGGCCGCAGAGAATGAAGTCACCGATGAGGTCCATGGCCTTATGGCGGGCGCATTCGTTGTGGAAACGCAGGCCGCCGGCGCAGAGGTATTCCTCGCCCTTGATGACGATGGCGTTGTCCAGCGTGCCGCCCTGAATGAGACCCTTCTCCAGCAGCGGCTGAATGTCCTCGTAGAAGCAGAAGGTGCGGGAGTTGGAAAGCTCCTTCTCGTAAGTCTCCGGGGTGATGACGCTGTCGAAGTACTGCGTCACGCGGCCATTCGGGCCCACGGCGGTGAGGGAGATGCGGAAATCGCGGGAGGGCATGATGACGATGGTGGAGCCATTCTTGTTCTCCACCTTGATGGGCTCGCGGATTTCCCATACCTTCAGCGGGGCGTTCTGCTCCACAATGCCGGCCTTCTTGATCATCTCCACGTAGGGCAGGGCAGAACCATCGCCGATGGGCGGTTCGTTGGCATCCATTTCAATGATGGCGTTGTCCACACCCATGCCGGTGAGGGCAGAGAGGATGTGCTCCACCGTGTGTACCTTCACAGCGCCATCTGCAATGGTGGTGGCGCGCTCTACGGACTGCACCTTGGCTGCAGAGGCATCCAGGAAAGGCTTGTCCGGCAGGTCGATGCGGCGGAACTTGAAACCGGTGTTCGGCTCTGCGGGTTTGATGACGAGCTTCACCGTCTGACCGGTGTGCAGCGATGTGCCCTCGAGCGTCGAGGTGCACTTGGCAAGGGTCTTTTGCATGCGTGTAGCCATAATTCGTAAATGCATTGTACCTAATCCCGGTCAGAATGTGAAGTAAAATCTAGTTTTTTCACGAAGTTAGTTCGTATTTCGCGCGCATTATGCGCAAAATAGTTGGAAAAAGCTTGCCAAAACGGGGCAGAGGGTGTACTGTTTCAGCCCCTCGTTTCTCATTATGTCGTATCATGTCACAGTTGCGCTTGTTATTTTCCTGATTACCTATGGACTGATTATTTCGGAAAAGGTGCAGCGGACAGTGATTGCGCTTTTTGGCGCCATGCTTATGGTGCTGGCCGGTGTCATTTCGCAGGAGCAGGCTATTCACCACATTGATTTCAATACGCTGGCCCTGCTCATCGGCATGATGATTCAGGTGCTGGTGCTCAGCAAGACGGGTTTGTTCCGTTTTCTTTCCGTGTGGGCTGCGCAAAAGACGAATGGTAACCCGGTAAAGCTGCTTATTGCTCTTTCTGTCATGGTGGCCGCATGTTCAGCCTTCCTGGACAATGTGACCACGGTGCTGCTCACCGTGCCGATTACCTTCACGCTGACGAAGGATTTGAAGGTCTCTCCGCTGCCTTTCGTGATGGCGCAGATCATGGCATCCAATATCGGTGGCACCTGCACCATGATTGGTGACCCGCCCAATATCATGATTGCCAGCCAGGTGAAGGAACTCAGCTTCACGGATTTCATCTGGAATCTCACCTTGCCCTGTGTTATTTCCTTTGTGCTGACCATCGGTATCATCCTTTTCATCTACCGGAAGGAGTTTGCTCAGTCCAACAAGAACCTCAAGCGCATCATGAACATCAAGCTCGGTGGTCTTATCCGCAGCTGGGGGCTTCTGGTGCGCAGCCTGTTCACGCTGGCGTTTACGATTGCTCTGTTCTGCTGCCACGGCTTCATTCCCAACTGGGGGCTGGAGAGCGGCACCATTGCTGTGACGGGTGCATCCCTGCTGCTGCTGCTCACCATGCCTGACCGCGAAAAGGCGTTGGAGTTTGTGTTCTCCAAGATTGAGTGGACCACTATCTTCTTCTTCGTGGGGCTTTTCGTGCTGGTCGGTGGCCTGGAGGTGAACGGTATCATCAACTGGCTGGCCGCCAAGACCATGCAAATCACCGGCGGTGAACCGGTATCCACCACGATGAGCGTGCTCTGGCTCAGCGCTGTGATGAGCGCCTTCGTGGATAATATTCCCTTTGTGGCCACCATGATTCCCCTGGTGAAGGATATGGGCGCCATGGGCTATGCGAATCTGGAGCCTCTGTGGTGGTCTCTTTCCCTGGGTGCCTGCCTGGGGGGCAATGGTACGGTGATTGGCGCCAGCGCCAATGTGGTGGCTCTGGGGTTGGCCCGCCAGCACAAGCTGCGCGTGAGCTTCATGCAGTATTTCGCCGTGGGCTTCCCGCTTATGCTGCTCTCCATTGTTATTTCCTCTGTCTACATCTGGCTGCGTTTCCTGTAAACGTGTTTGGGCTTGTGCGGCGTGGTTTGTTGGGGTATACTCCCGGGCATGTCGATATCTGAGGAGCTTTTTGAGCGTGCGTGCCGGGTAATTCCCGGTGGTGTGAATTCGCCGGTTCGTGCCTTCCGGCGTCTGGAACGGGCCCCGTTCTTTGTGGCGAAGGCTGCCGGGGCGCATCTCACGGATGAGGACGGCAGGCTGTATATCGACTATGTGGGTACCTGGGGGCCCGCGATTCTGGGGCACGCCCCGGAGTGCGTGATTTCTGCCGTGCAGGCTGCGGTGCCGCAGGGCCTGGGCTATGGTATTCCCACCCGCATCGAGGTAGATATGGCCGAGACCGTGTGCCGTTGGATTCCCAGCATCGAGAAGGTGCGTATGACCAACAGCGGCACGGAGGCCACCATGAGCGCCGTGCGCCTGGCCCGTGGCTATACCGGGCGTAAGTATATCATCAAGTTTGCCGGC
Organism: Akkermansia sp.; assembly: GCA_045657815.1. Lineage (GTDB taxonomy): Bacteria > Verrucomicrobiota > Verrucomicrobiia > Verrucomicrobiales > Akkermansiaceae > Akkermansia. Next base: position 6,873 of record JAZOTV010000135.1, on the reverse strand, counting down.
TGTTATCACGGGCATGTAGACAGCCTGCTGGTGGCCGCCGGCAGTGGGGCGCTGACTCATGGTGAGCCGGACAGCGCCGGTGTGCCTGCCGAGTTTGCCAATCTGACCATCGTGCTGCCGTACAATGACTGCGAGGCTGTGCGCCGTGCTTTTGCGCAGCACCCTGGCGAGATTGCCGGCATTATCGTGGAACCTTTCCCGGGCAATGCCGGGTTCTACCTGCCGAAGCCGGGCTATCTGGAGTTCCTGCGCGAGATTACGGTGCAGCACGGTGCCCTGTTGATTTTCGACGAAGTGATGACCGGTTTCCGCATCTCGGCTGCCGGTGTGCAGGGTAAGACGGGCATTGTGCCGGATATCACCACGCTGGGCAAGATTATCGGCGGTGGGCTTCCGGTGGGCGCCTTTGGTGGCCGCCGGGAGATTATGGACTGCGTGTCGCCGCTGGGGCCGGTGTACCAGGCCGGCACGCTGAGCGGTAACCCTGTGGCTATGGCTGCGGGTCTGGCTCAGCTGAATTACCTGGAGCAGCACGATTCCTACACCCGCCTGGAGCAGCTGGGTGCCCGTCTGGAGGAAGGGGTGCGCCGCATTCTGCGCGATGAGCAGCTGCCGCTCACCTTCATTCGCGATGGCTCCATGTTCTGCCTGCATTTCACCACGCAGGAGGTATATGATCTGGACACTGCCATGAGCGGCAATTTTGATATGTTCCGCCGCTATTTCCACGCCATGCTGGAGCAGGGGGTGTACGTGGCGCCGTCTCCTTATGAGACCGGTTTTATCTCCACCGCCCACACCGAGGCTGATATTGATGCCACAGTGGCAGCCATGCAGCGCGCGCTCCGTGCGGCGAAAGACTGACTTTCCGCTTGCCAATGAGGCGGCGAATATGTAGAATGAACGGCATGAGCAAGATGATTCACCGATGGATGTTCCTTTTTGCCGCTGCTGTGGTGGCTGCGGTGCCTGTGGTGCAGGCGCAGAGCGCGGAGGTCATGAACGAGACCGGTGACATGGTGCGCGTGATGCGGCACCCGGATGGCACGCGGGCCATTTATCAGCGCCAGAAGGGCTGGCGCGGTATGCGCTGTTCCTCATATACTGCCAGCGGACGCCTGGCTGCAGTGAATGATTACACGGAAGGCAAGTATGGCCAGCTGGTGGGGTGCATTATCTATGACCACACTAAGAAGAATATCATTTATAAGGTAGCATATGGCTATGACAGCCGCGCCCGCCTGGTGGAAGAACGCATGTATTCCCACCCGCAGGGTAAGCTGGTGCAGCGCGTGATTTATAAGTATGACGGCCATGGCAATCGCTCTAAGCCGATTATTGTATCGCTGAATACAGCTGGCCCGGTTACGGAGATTGCACCCACCATGCAGGATGATGTGAACTCCATTAACCGCCAGATGCGCGAGCAGGGGCAGAATCGCAGCCGTCGTTGATTTTATTTATTCATTAAACCCACGAAACTCCCGAACAGATGGAAACATTCTCCTGGCAGGATCGCGATGCAGACGGTAATAAGGTAACATACGAGGCTCAGCACTTTGGCGGGTGGTGGCAGCTGATGGTGGCACCCAAACTGGGGCGCTCCCAGCGCGATGAGGTGGTGTTCACCCCCGCCGAATTCACTGAGGAACACTGGCAGACCCTGCGTGACTTGCTGTGGCGCAAGTACCAGCGCCGCCGCGTGGCCTGGGATATGGTGCAGCATATTGATGATATTCTGGCGGGCAAGGCTACGAACGAGCGCCGCGACCGCCGCAACGGCAAGTCGAAATGACCGAGCAGGAAATGATTCATTGCCTTGAGCCCGACCGGCAGGTGGAGCGGGCCGTGGCTATCATGCACCGCTTGCGCCAGCCTGGCGGCTGCCCCTGGGATGCCGAGCAGACGCATGATTCCATTATCAGCAGCCTGATTGAGGAATGCTACGAGTGTATCGATGCCATTCGCGAGCGCGATTGGGCGCACCTGCGCGAAGAGCTGGGAGATGTGCTGCTGCAGGTGATTTTTCATGCCGAGATGGCGCAGGAGAACCCGGAGGCCGGCTTCGGTATTAATGAGGTGGCCCGCGAGCTGGCCGACAAGCTGGTGCGGCGGCATCCGCATGTGTTCGGTAACTCCGCTGTGAGCGATGCCGATGGGGTGGTTTCCCAGTGGGATGCCATCAAACGCAAGGAACATTCCATTGAAGATAAACCCTATCTGCAGGATTGCGGCAAGGGGCTTCCCTCACTGCTGCAGACCTATAAGATTACCAAAAAGGTTGCCAAGGTCGGCTTTGACTGGCCTGATCATGCCGGGGTGGTGGAAAAAATCCGGGAGGAGACCGCAGAGGTGGCCGAAACTCTTGACCTGCCGGATGATGACCCGCATGTGGCAGAGGAGCTGGGGGATTTGCTCTTTGTGGTGGTGAATCTCTGCCGCCGCCGCAAGGTGGACCCGGAGCTGGCTCTTTTTAATGCCAATCGCAAGTTTGAGCGCCGCTTCAATGCGGTGGAATCCACGCTGAAGGAGCAGGGAATCAGCCTGGCTGCTGCCTCCCTGGATGAAATGGAGGCCGCCTGGCAGGCAGCTAAGCGCAGAGAACGCGGCGAATGATGAATCTCTTCCGGGCAGTGTTGTTCTGTGCTGGTGCGGGGCTGCTGGCCTCGTGCAGCGTATTCCAGTCGCCGGAAACTGAACCGCAGGAGGATGTGCCCCGCCCGGAGGATATCAACAAGCCTCGCATGGGCTTTGAGGAGGAATCCATGCCCGGCATGAATCCGTTGTTGACCGGTGGCGCGGTGGACCCGAATGCTCAGAGCTATAATGTAAATACATCAGAAGAGCTGGAGCGCATTGACAACGGCGCCGAAGGTGAGGTGTATTTCACTGACCCGGATAACCCGGATGCCGACATTGCGGGTATCACGGCGGCATTTGAAGCGAGACGCAATGGTAATGGGTGGCTGGATAATTATGGCACAGCAACGCGTCTGGCGCATCGGGAATGCCGCCCGCTCATTATCTGGTTTCATGATTCGGTGATTGCGCCTAAAAGCTCATTGCTGGGGGAGGAACTCCTGGATACCCCGGCATTTAACGAATGGTGCCGCGACCGCGTGGTGCGTCTGAAACTGGATGCCGGCGCCTCGCTGGATGACCGCACCCGCAGTTCTGCCCGCTACAGCCGCGATGCGATTGAACGCATGGCGCGCCGCTACGGGCTGAAGCGTAAACCGGCGTTGGCCGTCATCTCTCCGCGTGGCAAGTTTGTCATGGGGGTGGATGGGTACAATGAGTTCACCCAGCAGGTGGAATCTCTGCTGAAGGAGGGGGTGCTGCTGGCTGAGAAGGAGATGGACGAGTACCGCGAGAAACTGACCCCCAAAGGCTATCGTACGTGGAACGATGCTACGGGGAAAGTGACCCTTTTTGCCCGCCTGCAGCGTTTCGATGAGGTCAAGCAGTTGGTGTATCTTAAGGAATACGGCGGCAGAATCTCGCGTATCAAGCTGCAGCGCTTCTGCAAGGAAGACCGCGATTTTGTGCTGAATGAGCGGGAGAAAAAGTCGGGTAAAAAGAAGAAGAAACGCGCCGTATGAGCAAATCTGATGACACCAAGGCGCAGATTATGCGCGCTGCTGTGCAGCAATTCACCCGCCTGGGCTATGAGGGCGCGGCTGTGCGCGATATTGCCAATGCGGCCGGGGTGAACATCGGTCTTATACGCTACCATTTCGGGCATAAGGCTGACTTGTACCGTGACACCCTGGCCTTCATCTCCTCCCAGTATAACGAGGTGTGCCTGGCTGCGCTGGATGAAGCCCGTGACAGTGGTGACCCCGAGCAGATTATCTGCTCCTGGTTGCTGGCTCCCATCACCTCCTGGCAGGATGACACCGTGGCCAGCGGTGTGGAGGTGCTCTGCTTCCTGAATAAGATGGGCTATGAGGACCCGGAGCTGACCCGTGATGTATACGAATCTCACTACTCGTATGCGCTTCAGGAGTGGCAGGATGCTGTGCAGGCTCATTTCCCGGGTATGCAGCGTGGTGACTGGCTCTGGTTCCTCACTTCGCTGCGCGGTATGTATTTTAATATCGTTGCCCACAATGATTTTACCCTCTGGGGACTCCCTGCCATTTCCAACCGAGAGGCTGCTATCCGCCGCCTGGCGGCAGATGCTGTGGCGTTATTGAAAATAGCGGCAGGTTAGTATGAATAATATTCTGACTGTCTGATATTAAATCGTTATAGGCGCCCGCTACTCGTTCTGATAAAAACTTCTACCCGCGAGTTGAGAAATGGGGATTTTTTGGGGGGACAATCTGTCGGAGCACGTGACTTTAGTCCCGAAAACCATAAGCGATGGGGGGACTAAAGTTTCCCGCTTCGAATAAATCCTTACTCCGGCAGCGTGGCGGTGAGTTCATCCCAGCGCAGCTTAGCTTCGAGGATGGCTTCGCTTGTGACGGAGGAGGACAGCTCCCAGGTGAGTGGCATGCGCTGGTTGAAATAGGCAGGCAGCAAGTGGTCAAAATTCACGCAGCCGCCCTGGAAAGGCGCCCGGTGGTCGCGGCTGGGCCACTGCACATCGTTCACATGGGCGCCGTACAGATAGGGCTGGAGGCTGCGCAGGTACTGGTCATGATTGAGCAGAAGAAGGTTGTGCTTGCGCTGGATGTGGCCGAAATCGTGCCAGTAGCGCACGTGGGGATTATCGGCAAACTCGGCCAGCAGGCGGGGCATCTCCCATTCGCCGGGTACCTGTTCAAAGTGGCTGCGGCCTTCCACTCCAAGCACCAGATTGAGCCTGGCAGCCTGCTCGGCCAGGGTGTGCAGGGCCTGGCGGGCGCGTTCATAGTAGAGCGGGGCCTGGCGGGCGCGGCGTCGCACCAGTTCTCCCTTGCGGCGGGCGTATTCTTTGCTGCCCACCCACTCATCGCGCAGCTTGCGCTCCAGCTCGCGGGTGGGGTGAATGCCTTTCATGAGCTCCACATTGCCCATGTGCAGCACCACGTACTGAGCGCCCAGCCGGGAGGCCACCATGAGTGTCTCCTGGGTGAGTCGCATGGCTCGCTCCCGTGTTTCCGGCCGGTGGGAGGTGAAGGGATAGGCATCCGGCACATCGCCGGGCACTTCAATGGGCGCCGGGCAGAAGTTGTGCACACCCGCCACCTTGATGCGGCCGCTGTCCACAGCTTTGATGACCCCCGGCAGCATGTCCAGACTCAATCCGTGCGAGGCCTCGATGTATTCGAAGCCCAGCTCGCGGATTTCATCGCACATGGCGCCACCGTCCTTGTGGCGGCGACTGTTCCAGCAGGTGGAAAAAACATTCACGGGGGTGATTGTAGTAACAAATCGCCCGGGAATCAAGCCCGTTGTTGACTTTTCTGCGCTATGCGCATATAATCTCGCGCGTGAGCGATTTTCAACAAAAAGGTCAGGGATTCAAGCCTCGTTTCAAGGATAGGAAGCGCCCGCAGGGGGGCAGTGCAGCACCGCGTGTCCGCGCGTTCAAGACGGCGGATGCCCCGGAGGGCAGCGAGAATTGGGTGCGCCCGTGGGTGCAGCTCAAGTATTTCACCTATAATCCTGCTGTGTTCCCGCGCATGCTGGGGGCCGTGAGCCCGGATGCGGTGCAGGGCGGGCTGATTAATGTGTACGATAAGAACGGCGACCTGTTCGGCGGCGGTTTCTGGAACCCGCAGAGCCGCACCCCGCTGCGTATGCTGGCGCATGGCCCCGAGGTGCTGAAAGAAAAGGATTTAGAGGCCGCTATCCGCAAGGCTGTGGCCTGGCGCCGCCAGGATTGCAAGCTGGAGGAAACCACCAACGCCTACCGCGTGATTCACGGTGACTCCGATGGCCTGGGTGGTCTGATTGTGGATCGCTATGCGGATGTGCTGAGTCTGGAGGTGACCACCCTGGGCGTGTGGCTGCGTCTGCCGCAGTGGTTGCCGCTGCTGCACGAGCTCTGCGGCACGAAGCGCCATGTCATCACTGTGGATGAAGGGATTGCCCGCATGGAGGGAATCGATGTGAGCAAGGCTCCCGCCAGCGAACCGGTGCACAAAGTGCGCATCGTGGAAAATGGTGTGAACTTCGAGGTGGATTTTGCCCAGGGGCACAAGACCGGCTTCTTCTGCGACCAGCGCGATAACCGCCTGAAACTTTCGAAACTGGTGGAGGGTAAGACCATGCTTGACCTCTGCTGCTACTCTGGCGGCTTCTCCATCTATTCCAAGCTGCACGGCGGTGCTGCCGAGGTGACTGCTGTTGATTTGGACGAAAAGGCTATCCTGATGGCGAAGCGCAATGCCAACATTAACGCCCAGAACGGCCCGCTGCGAATCGATTTCGTGCATGCGGATGCCTTTGTGTATGCCCGCCAGATGGTGCGCAACGGCAAGATGTTCGATGTAGTGCTGCTCGACCCGCCTAAGTTTGTGCTGGGGCGTGATGAAGAGAAGGAGGAAGGTCTGAAGAAGTACAATGACCTGAACATGCTCGGCCTGCAGTGTGTGCGCCGTGGCGGCCTGTTCGTGACCTGCTCATGTAGTGGCCTGGTGAGTCCGGCTGAGTTCGAGAAGACCGTTATCAAGGCTGCCCAGCGTCTGGGACGCCGCCTGCAGATTCTGGACATGACCGGCCCCGGCTGGGACCATCCTTTCCTCTCCACCTATCCTGAAGGTCGTTATCTGAAGGTACTCTGGGCTCGCGTGCTGGTATGATTTTTACTCTTGTTATTGGTCTGGGCCTGGCCTTTGTGCTGGGGATGGTGGCGCAGAAGCTGAAGCTTTCGCCGCTGGTGGGGTATCTGGTGGCCGGCATGCTGGCTGCACAGCCCTGGTGGGGACACCCGGTGGA
>JAZOTV010000134.1:0-3928 GCA_045657815.1 Akkermansia sp. | reverse complement strand
TTCGTTATCAACTGGATAACGCCGGGCATCATGCTCTTCATCTTCGTAGCCTGGCTGTATCAGAACCTCTTTGTCCAGCAGAGCTACCACATCACCAACCTGCTGGAAGGCAAGCTCGGGGCTATCGTCCCCCTGGTGTGGGTCGGTATTGTGCTGCTGTTCTTCATCTTCGTGGCACATACCTCCACCCGTTTCAGCTACCACAAAAAGGACAATAAGTAACCCATCCGATTATGCCTGCAGATAAAACAGACCATTGGAAAACCAATCTCGGCGTCATGCTGGCTGTGGCCGGCAGCGCCATCGGCTTCGGTAACTTCCTGCGCTTCCCCGGCCTGGCCGCCCAATACGGCGGCGGAGCTTTCGTGGTAGCCTATTTCTGCTGTTTCCTGCTGCTGGGGCTCCCCCTCTGCTGGGTGGAGTGGGCCATCGGCCGCCGTGGCGGCGTACTGGGTGGTCACAGCCCGGCTTCCGTGTTCCAGCTCATTGCCGAAAAGCCGCTCTGGAAATATCTCGGCATTCTCGGCATCCTCGCCGGTCTCAGCATCAATGTTTACTATGTCTACATGGAAGGCTGGACCATTGGCTATGTGTGGCATACGCTGGTTGGCGACCTTAATTTAGACACCCCGCAGGCCTATGGAAACTTCTTTGACAACTTCGTGGGCATGGGTGCAGACGGCCACTTCTTCAGCGGTCAGACCACGGTTCCCATCTTCTTCCTGCTGGCTCTGCTGGCCAATTTCTGGCTCATCTACCGCGGCGTGAGCAAAGGCATCGAATGGTTCTGCAAATGGAGCATGCCGGTGCTTTTCATCGTGGCCATCATCCTGCTGGTGCGCGTGCTCACCATGGGCACGCCGGATCCTGCGCACCCCGAACGCAGCGTGAACGAAGGCCTGGGCTACATGTGGAACCCGGAAAAGACGATGCTGGTAGATACCACCACCGGCAAATCCATCGGCATGGTACCGGCCAACGCCACCGCAGAGGAAAAGGAAGCCCTCGTTTCCCGTCTGCATGAGGAATACCCCACCGTGGCCATCGAGGAAAAGCACATGACCTTCTGGCAGAGCCTGTTTAACCCGGAAATGTGGCTGCGCGCCGCCGGTCAGGTCTTCTTCTCCCTTTCCGTGGGCTCCGGCTCCATCTGCTGCTATGCCAGCTATGTGCGCCGCCGCAAGGACATCGCCCTGAGCGCCCTGAGCGCCGGTGCAGCCAACTCCGTGACAGAAGTCGGCCTTGCAGGCCTCACCATCGTGCCCGCTGCGCTGGCTCTTCTGGGCGTGGCAGCAGCAGCCACCGTGGGTACTTTCGGTCTGGGCTTCAATGTATTGCCGCAGGTATTCGCCGCCATGCCGGGCGGTCAGTTCTTCGGTGTACTGTTCTTCCTGCTGCTCTTCATCGGCGCGGTGACCAGCGCCCTTTCCCAGGTGCAGCCGGCCGTCTCCTTTGTGGAGGAATACTGGAACCTGAAGCGCGGCCAGAGCATTGCGCTGGTAGCCGGTCTGCTGCTGGTGGGTGCGTTCATCATTATCTGGTACACGCAGGACATGCTGGCGCTCGACAGCATTGACTTCTGGGTGGGCAGCTTCATCCTCTATGTGACCACCAGCCTCAACCTCATTTTCTTCAACTGGGTCTGGGGCACAAAGAAGGGCATGGAAGAACTGCGCGACGGCTCCGCTATGCGCATTCCCGCAGCAGCCACCTTCATCATCCGGTGGATTGCCCCGGTCATCATGTTCACCATCTTTGCCGCCTGGCTCTACCAGGAGCTCTTCATCACGCGCAGCCCGTATGTGGCCAACATCGTGGAAGGCCGCATCGGTGCCATTCTGCCGCTGGTATGGGCGCTGGGCATCACCGCATTCTTCTGCGTTGTGGCAGCCACCTCCCGCCGATTCAACAAATAACTCCCTACCAATCTCCAATATAATACCGTGAGCACAAAAAAGAAAACAGAAAACTGGAACACCAATCTGGGTGTGGTGCTGGCAGTAGCCGGCAGCGCCATCGGATTCGGTAATTTCCTCCGCTTCCCCGGCCTCGCTGCCCAGTACGGCGGCGGCGCCTTCATGATTGCCTATTTCACGGCTTTCCTCCTGCTGGGTATCCCCCTGAGCTGGGTAGAATGGGCCATCGGCCGCAAGGGCGGCACCCTCGGTGGTCACAGTACCCCCAGTATCTTCTACCTACTGGGTGGCAAGGCCCGCTGGAAATACCTCGGCATCGCCGGTGTGATCTCCACTATCGGCATCGCCATGTACTACATCCCGCTGGAAAGCTGGACCATCGGCTACGCCTGGCACACCATGGTGGGCGACCTGCGGCTCGAAACCGCTGATGAATACGGCAACTTCTTTGCTCAATTCACCGGACTTACCGGAGATGGCTCCATCTTCTTCGGCGAAGGCAGCCAGCTCACCTTCTTTGCTCTGGCCATCCTGGCCAACATGTACGTGATTTTCCGCGGCATCAGCAAGGGTATCGAAGCCTTCTGCAAGTGGAGCATGCCCGTACTGCTCATCACCGCCTTCATCATTCTGGTGCGTGTACTGACACTGGGCACGCCCGATGCCACCCACCCTGAGCGCAATGTAGGCCAGGGTCTCGGCTACATGTGGAACCCCACCAAGACCATGCTTGTCGTGGAAGGCAAGGAAGTGGAAATGGTACCCCCCTATGCCGCCCCGGAACAGAAAGAAGCGCTGGTGCAGCGCATCCAGGCAGCTAACCCCGGCAAGGCCGTGGAAGAGAAGGAAATCACCCTCACAGAGGGCCTGCTGAACCCTGAGATGTGGATTACTGCCGCCGGTCAGGTCTTCTTCTCCCTCTCTATCGGCTTCGGCACCGTTTGCTCCTACGCCAGCTATGTGCGCCGCCGCAAGGATATCGCCCTGAGCTCCCTTACCGCCAATGCCGCCAACGAAGCCATTGAAGTAGGTGTGGCCGGCATGATGATTATCCCCGCTGCCGTGGCCTTCCTCGGCGTGGTGGCCGCAGCTGGCTGTGGCACCTTCGGTCTGGGCTTCAATGTGCTGCCCCAGGTATTCCACAGCATGCCCGGCGGCCAGCTTTTCGGCACGCTCTTCTTCCTTCTGCTCTTCATCGGTGCTATCACCAGCGCCATCTCCATGCTGCAGCCCTCCGTGGCCTTCCTGGAGGAATTCTGGAATATGCGCCGCATTCAAAGCGTCACCCTGGTGGCTTTCCTGGTCACCATCGGCACTCTGCTTGTGGGCTGGTTTACCAACGGGCTCATGGCGCTGGACACCATGGACTTCTGGTTCGGCACTATGTTCCTTTACCTCACCACCTGCCTCTTCTTCACCATCTTCAATTATGTATGGGGCACGAAGAACGGCATTGAGGAACTCAAGACAGGCGCCTGCATTAAGCTCCCTTGTGGTCTCGGCTTCGTCATTCGCTGGGTTGCTCCGGCCATCCTCCTCACCATCTTCGTTTCCTGGCTGTATAAGAATATCTTTATTCAGCTCAGCCCCCAGGTGGAAAATCTCGTCAACGGCGAACCCGGTGCAATCTTCCCCATTGCCTGGGCACTACTGGTTGCCCTCTTCTTCGCATTCGTCATCTTTACTTCCCGTAAATTCCACAAACATACCAATCCCGATCACTTTAACGATTAACCCCCATCATACACGATTATGACTATCGCCGGTATCATCACCATGCTGCTCTCCATTGGCATCGTCTGGACTCTCTTCATTGTCTGCTGCGTACGACTTGTCAAGAGCGACAAGCAGGACAACGCTAACGACTAAATCGCCCGCGTTCCCATGTCTCTCCCGACCAAGCACATTCTGCGCGCCGCCCTGGTGGGCGGAGCTGCCCTGGCGTTGTCGGCCTGCAACTTCAGCCAGGTCATCTACCCAGGCAAGGACAAGCAGATGCCCGACGCCGCCTA
>JAZOTV010000133.1:0-2919 GCA_045657815.1 Akkermansia sp. | reverse complement strand
GCGCAGACGCCCGAATTCGTCCTTGGTGGATTCCTGGAAAGCTTCGCGCTTGCGGATGTCGGTATCGGTGATAAGGCCGACGAGGCAGCCCTTCTCATCGATGAGCGGGAGCTTCTCGATGCGGTTGGAGTAGAGAATCTTACGGGCCTCTTCCTGGGTGGTGGCGGGGGTGCCGGTGATGAGGCGGTTCATGGGGGTCATCACATCAGCCACGGTGAGCTTGTCGAGGTCATGGCCGTCGGAGTAGCGCATGTCGCGGCCGGTGATGATGCCCACGAGGATATTGCCCTCGGCCACCACGGGCAGGCCGGAGTAACCGTACTCGAGCATGATGCCCTTCACGCGGCTCAGGCTCATATCGCTGGTCACGGTGAGGGGATTGGTGATGACGGCGTTCTCGAAACGCTTCACCTTGGCCACCATGGCGGCCTGGTCATCGATGCGGTTGTTGCGGTGAATGACGCCAAGACCACCTTCGCGGGCCATGGCAATGGCCATGTCTACTTCCGTCACCGTATCCATGGGGGCGGAGAGGAAAGGAAGGCGCAGCGGAATGCCAGCGCAAAGCTGGGAAGAAGGATCGGCCTCGCCGGGAAGAATTGTGCTCAAGCAGGGAAGCAGAAGCACATCGTCAAATGTAAGTCCAAGCTGAATTTCTGCCATAGCGGAGACTACTACGCCACGCATCATTTTGCAAGCCTAATCTGACCATTATTCCTGTTTTTTTGCAAAAAAAGTTTCTTCCTGCTGCTCTGGCGTATCAATGTTGAGCGTAGAATGAAGCAAACTGCCCGCGCCGGAACAGGCGCGGGCAGGGGGTGGCAGGAAAAAGTTTGTTATCCGGTTCAATGGCAGTAGGCTGCTGCAGGAACCGGGGTGAGGGGTGTCTGCGTGCCGTTCTGCGGGCCGCGGTTCCACTCCAGCTTGAAGGTGCCGGGGGCGCTGGGGCCCTGTACCACGGTGATGGTGATTTCGTGCAGGCCGGCCTTCAGCGGAATGCCCTTCTTGCCGGTCTTGTCCGCGATGGCTTCATCGGTGTTGATGGCGGCAGATTCATTCACCGTGCTGCCCGGGGTGTAGTTGAAGTCGGCATCCACCAGCTGGAAGTTGTGCAGCTTGATATAGGCCTTGGTGCCGGGGGCATTGCTCAGGGTGAGGTAGAAATGCCAGTGGTTGCCGTCATCGGGCACATTGATGTAGCCCTTGTACTCGGTGATGCTGCCGGCGGGCAGCTGCTCTGCGGCGGGGTCGGCCACGGTGCCGGTGGCAGCCGTGGCAGCGCCGGGCAGGGTATCGAACTCCGGTACCCAGGGGCAGGTAGCCTGCAGGCGGCGCATGGCCAGGCCGGGTGCGGTGGCGGCGGGGGTGTTGGCCGGCACCAGGGTCATATCATAGTTGCGGAAGCCGCCGCAGCCGTTGTTGCGGCGCCCGGCGGCGGGGTCGCGGGTGTAGTCATAGGCGCGGCGGGTGTGCAGCACGGCAGCCTTCAGCTTGTCCTGAATGCCGGGCAGCTGGGGCGCGATATTGGTGGTCTCGTGGGAGTCTGCCTCCACGTCATAGACCTCGAAATCGCTCTGCGCATTGGCCATGTTCGTGCGGATGGCCTTCAGGTAGCGGCCGTCCTCTGCGCGGAACATGATAACCTGCTGCTCGCCGCGGCTGCGGCCCTTCTTGTTGTCTGCGTAGTCCTGATACTGGGCCATGCCGCCGCCGAAGCAGTATTCGGAGTACACCACGCCGTCCTGCTGGGCGGCATCATTGCCCTGCAGTGTGGGCAGCAGGGATACGCCGTCGCAGCGCATGGGCCTGGGCATTCCTGCCAGGTCGGCAAAGGTGGCCATCCAGTCATGGAACTGGCTCGGGAAATTGCTGTTATGATTCTGCTTGACGTAGCCGGGGGCATATACCAGGCAGGGCACGCGCAGGCCGCCTTCCCAGAGGTCGCGCTTGATGCCGTCCATGGGCCCGTAGCTGCGGAAGAAAGCGGGGTTCTGCGCCGGGGCGGGGTGGTCCTTGAAGCCCCACACGGCGCCGGGTTCATTGTGCGGGCCGTTGTCGCTGGTGAATACCACAAAGGTGTTCTGGTCAATGTTCAGGTCCTTGAGCAGCTGCAGCAGGTCGCCCATGGCATCATCCACGCGGGTAATCATGGTGGCGTGGCGCTGGGCAGAGGTGATGGCACCCTGGGCGCCGCCGCCGAAGCGCCTGGCGGCATATTCCTTCCACTCGGCATTGTCCTGGTACTGCGGGTAGATGTAGGAATCCCACTGGCCGGTGGCCGTGTTAATCATCTTGCCGGGGGTGCCCAGCCACTGCACGCCGCCGTTCAGCCCGCCGCCCGCCGGATAGGGCGCGCTCGGTATGGCCAGACGAGCGTGCGGTGCAATCAGAGTCAGTGCCAGGAAGAACGGTTTGTCCGGATTCGCCTTCACATGGTCTGTAATCCACTTTTTGCTGCGGGCGGTGTACAAATCAGTGCTGTAGCAGGTATCCAGCTCCGGGGTAATCACCTTATCGCCATCCCACACGGCGTTCATGTGGGTTTCGGGGTCGGCGTTGCTTTCCTCCTTGGCGTAGTGGCGGTGGCCGGCCAGGTGGTTGTTGTACCCGAAGAAGTAGTCGAACCCGCGGCGGGTGGGCCAGGCGGCTGCCGTGGTGGGCGTGCCGCCGCTCTCCATGCCGCCGCCTATGCCCCACTTGCCGATGAGGGCGGTGGCGTAGCCGGCCTCGCGCAGCACGCTCGCGAGCGTGTGGGAGTTCTCCAGCGCGGCGTCAAAGCTGTTGTTGCGGATGACTTCGGTGTGCCCCTGGTGGGTGCCGCTGAAGATGGAGGCACGCGCCGGTGCGCACACGGGCGCGGCGGTGTAGTGGCGGCGCAGCTGCACGCCCTGCTGAGCCATCTGAGCCAGGCTCGGGGTG
>JAZOTV010000132.1:0-7002 GCA_045657815.1 Akkermansia sp. | reverse complement strand
CAATCCGTATAAAAGTATACATGCAAAGCCCCCTGATTTGCATCAGGGGGATCTATTTGCCAAAAACAGCTGGTGATTTTCGCTATCCTTTGATATAGGTACGCTCTACTTTAGGTTGTTTACTTATTTTGGACAGCTATGCAGGCGAATTGGGCATTAGCTGTTTTTTTGCTTTCATTCTACTGCCGTGTGTGTTATGGTTTTGCTTGTTGGCGTTATGAAGAAAAAGCCCATCAGCCTTCAGCCGTATCATTCGCGCATGCAGCAGCGTGCGCGGGCTGCTGCTGCCTTGCCCGCATCGGAGCAGGGGGCCTTCTACTATTGCGGCGGGCGCAGTAAGGCTGATTTCACGGCCGCTGTGGCGGCTGGGGAGGCTGAGGCGGTGGCGCTGGCGCTGGATGTGGTGGCGGGCGAGCTGTGGCTGTGTCCGCGAGATGGTGCACGCTATGCGCGCAGTATCCGTGCGGCATTGCGGACCGCGTGCAAGGCCGGGCTGCTGGATTCTGCCCAGATGCGTGCGATGTATGCCGTGGAGATGCGGAATCTGGAGAGGTTGCTGCTGCGTGGGCGGCATTCTGCACCGGGTGTGCTGCAGCAGCGTGCGGAGCGTCGCATTCCGGGGCAGCTGCAGTTGATGCAACTCTGTTTCGGTGAGGTTCCTGAGCTTCTGATGGATTCGGATGAATATCCGGATGTGACACCGCCCAGGGCACTGCTGCAGAAAGCTGTGCAATACGGGTGGTTTTCTGCGGAAACTGCCGCACGAATGGCTGCTGGCGAGGAATACATGTTATCGGAGCTGGTGCATGGTCCGTGGGATATTTTTCCCGATGCCCATATGCAGCAGAAAACGCTGCCGGTGCATTCGCCGGAGACTCTTTGCTACTTCTTCTGCTGGAGGAGATTCCGAGGTACGCGCTGGGTGGTGGCTCCGTGGGGCCAGCTGGGGCGCGAATGCGGGTTTATTCTGGCTGCTGATGCCTCGTTCTACTGCAATGTGAATGAGTATGATGGCATTCACTGCGCCTCCTGTTGAAACTTGTAGTGGGAAATGAGACCGCCGCATCCTCTGGGGAATGCGGCGGTGGGGAAAATCTTGTTGTAAAAGGAATCAGAACTTGTGTTCGTCACCATAGCCGAAGTGCTCGGCAATATAGTCCACATCCTTATCGCCACGGCCGGAGCAGTTGGCGAGGATGGAACCGCGGCGCATCTCCCTGGCCTTACGGATGGCAAAGGCAATGGCGTGTGAGCTTTCCAGAGCGGGGATGATACCCTCGTAGCGGCAGAGCTTGAAGAAGGCATCCCCGGCCTCGTCATCGCTCACGGTGTCATACTTCACGCGGCCTATGTCATGCAGGAAGGCATGCTCCGGACCCACGGAGGGGTAGTCCAGGCCACTGGCCACGGAGTATACGGGGCCGGGTTCGCCATTTTCATCCTTGAGCATGATGGAGTTGAAGCCGTGCATGATGCCTTCGGTTCCGTAGGTAATGGAGGCAGAGTGCTGCCCGAGCGTGGGGCCATGCCCCAGCGGCTCTACACCGTAGATGTCTACCGGGTCACCAAGGAAGGCGGGGAACATGCCCATGGCGTTGGAGCCACCGCCCACGCAGGCGCATACTACATCCGGCAGGTGGCCGGTCATTTCCTCGAACTGCGCGCGGGCCTCGTGACCAATCACCATCTGGAAGTCGCGCACCATCATGGGGAAGGGGTGCGGCCCCAGCACGGACCCGATGCAGTAAATAGCGTTCTTGTAATCGCGCAGGTAGGCCTCGAAGGCGCTGTCCACAGCTTCCTTGAGGGTCTGCAGCCCGTGGGTTACGCACACCACGTTGGCGCCCAGCATCTTCATGCGGGTCACATTGGGGGCCTGTTTGGCAATGTCGACTGCGCCCATGTGGATTTCGCACTCCAGGCCGAAGTAGGCAGCGGCGGTGGCCAGAGCCACGCCGTGCTGGCCGGCGCCGGTTTCGGCAATAATCTTCTTCTTGCCCATGAACTTGGCCAGCAGACCTTCGCCCATGCAGTGGTTGAGCTTGTGTGCCCCCGTGTGGTTCAGGTCTTCGCGTTTCAGGTAAATCTGCGCACCGCCCACCAGTCGGGAAAGTCGCTCGCAGTGGTACACCGGTGTGGGGCGCCCCTGGAACTGTTTGCGGATGCGGCGCAGCTCATTGATGAACTGGGCAGACTGGCAGATGTCGTTGTAGGCATCGGTAATCTCCTTGAATGCGGGTTCCAGCTCCTTGGGGAGGTAGGCACCACCGAAACGGCCGTAGTAACCGTTTGCATCCGGATAATTGCGAAGATATGTGCGGAAATCCATGACGGGTGGCATAGTAGTGCATTTTTTTTATGCGTGCAAGGATTTTCCGTGGCTTATTCGTGCATATGGCGTATGCGAAAAGCCCTGCACGGACCAGCCGTGCAGGGCCTGGGCGGGTAGGATACAGGGGCCTACCCTTGCTTTTCCTCCTTCCGGTGGCAACTGCCCGCCTTGCGCAGCTCGTTTATCCAGAGAATGCTCAGGCCGAAGGTGAGTCCGGCCAGAATGACGGCATTGGCTGCTACGAGCGCTGCTTTACAGCAGCGGCGGTGATGCTTATCCGCCAGCCATTGTTCTACTTTTGCCTCTGCTTGCTTGATTTGTTCCTGGTCCATGCAGGTGTGACCCGAGGTTACCCCAGATGGCTCAATATATAATAGAGCATTGTTGCTCGGCTTTGCTATTGACATTTTCCCGGAGAGGTGGTACAGAAAACAGTCATGAACACTATGCGTTTTGCGATGCTGACCGCCCTGGTTTCTCTGCCCGTCCTGGCAGCGGAGACCACTCCCGCTCCCATCCCCGTGAACCTGAAGGTGGGTGAGCAGATTTCGGTGATGCTGAATGGCAATCCCACCACTGGTTATATCTGGCGGGTGGACGGTAAGATCCCTGCGAACTCCCCGGTGCAGGTGGAATTGACAACGGCTTCTAAGGAAAACAATTCCTTCTGCTGCGGCTTCCCCGTTCCGACCACGCTCAAGATTACAGGCCGCAGTGTCGGCGATGCCACGGTTCGCGTGGTGTATGCCCGCCCCTGGGAGAAGGGAAAGGCCCCGGCCGATGCGAAGACCTTTGCTGTGAAGGTCTCTGCTCCCGCGAAGTAAGCGGTTCCAGATGTTTTGTATGCAGCAGCAGGAGCATTCAGCTCTTGCTGCTGTTCAGTATCGTGCGCACGGGGAAGGGAATGTTGATGCCCTCCCTGGCAAAGGCCTGCAGAATAGCCTTGCCGAAGGCAAAGCGGGCCTGGTGGTAATCATCTGTCTTGCACCAGGCGCCGATGTGCAGATTCAGGGAACTATCTCCGAATCCGACAAATTGTACCACGGGGGCTGGCTCTGTGGCCAGCAGGGGCTGTTCTTCGATAACCTTCAGAATGACCTGCCGCACCTGCTCCAGGTCGCTGGTGTAGTCCACACCCAGGTCGAAATCGCAGCGGCGCAGGGCAGCGCCGGTGATGTTGATGACGGGTGATTTGACCAGTGATTCGCAGGGCACGCGCACGGTGGCATTATCTGCCTGTCTCAGGGTGACAGAGAGCAGGTTCACGCTTTCTACTGTGCCGGAGATACCGCCGGTGCTGATATAGTCCCCCAGCCGGATGCTGCGCTCGCTCATGATGAAGATACCGCTGATGAGGTTGCTCAGCACGGTCTGCGCGGCAAAGCCGATAGCGATACCGGCCACGCCTGCTGCACCCAGTACGCTGATGAGATCCACTCCCAGGGCACGCAGCGCATGCACAACTACAAACACCCAGAGCAGGGTGAGCAGACATTTCTCCAGCAGCACTCCCACCTGGCGCGGCAGCTTGTGGTTCAGGGGGCGGAAGATGCGCTTTACCACAACGCTCAGTATGACGCCTACGGCCAGCGTAAGCACAAAGACAATCCACCCCTGGCTCTTCATGAAGGTCCACACCGCTCCTGCACTGGTCCAGTCTACATTCGCCCACTTATCCATGCCTGCATCATATCACGCCAGTGTCTCCGGCGCCAGCGAAAAATGAGGAGTCCTCGAGGTTGCAGCTCTGTTGAAGCGTGGAAGCTCCAGGCCCGCAGGGCGTAGCCGGAGGTCCCGAATACTCGCTTTCCGCCAAATCATAAATTATTTGACTTTCCTGCCATGTTTCATGTAATATGCGGCCTATGGTGAAGCGCGTGCTGCAATTTATGCTCGGCCTGAAGCTTTGCGTGTTGTCTCTGCTGTCTTTTGGCATGGCTGGGATAGCGCTGGGCGATGCCGTGAAATACCACCTGCTGTATGCGCTGTTGTATGTGACGGATGTGTGGGTGCCTGACAAGGCGTGGGGTGATATGTGGGCCTCCATTCCCGGTGTGGTCTTCGCGTATCTGCTGTTCTGCATCGCGGTGCTGCTGGGGCGGCTGGGAGTGCGGTTGATGTTCCGCTTTGCCTTGTCCCGCGTCCGCTTCTACTGGGCGGCAGCAGTGCTCTGGCTGGGGTGCCTGGCAAGTGAAATCTTCTTTGCTGCGGTGTCTGGCTGCTGCATTGCGGGATGGTGCGTGCTTGCCCTGACGTTTATTCTGCTGATTCTGCTTTGCCTGTGGCGCCGCTCATCTGCGGCGGAGAAGCCGCTTCAGCCCGGCGTAGAGAAGGCACAGTAAGGCAATCCCGACAATCTGGTAAAAGAAAAGGAGTAAGCCCGAGAGTGCCAGAATGGCACCATCGATGCAGGCACCGGGCGGGTCGGTGATGAAGCAGCTGAGCCAGCCCAGCCAGCCCAGGAGAAAAATGTTCACCGGCAGGGGCATGGACGCATCCCATCGCAGATTGAGTTCCTTGTCTGAGCTTGGTAGAGAGAGGATAATGGGCAGCAGGGAGGGAAGAATGCCGCAGGTGAGGAATCCGAAGAGCCTCGTTCCCACGCCGCAGCTGGCGTACGAACATGGTACCCACCAGCACCACAGGCTGGCCAGCACCCACGCAGTGATCAGCCCCATGCAGGCAATACGCAGAATCCTGTAGAATATGGTAGCCATGCCGGAATCACAATACGAGTGCCATGATAAGCATGCCGGTAGCCACGCCGTAGATGCTCAGGTGGTGGTGGCCCCAGCGTTCGGCCATGGGCAGGAGTTCGTCGAAGGAGATGTAGACCATGATGCCCGCCACGCAGGCAAAGAGCACAGCCAGCAGGGTGGGGCTCAGGAAGGGCAGCAGGATGAGCATGCCCACCAGGGCGCCCAGTGGTTCGGCCAGGCCGGAAAGCAGGGCCCAGCTGAAGGCGCGCCGGCGATTACCGGTGCCGTAGAGCAGGGGCAGAGCCACAGCGATGCCTTCCGGCACGTTGTGAATGGCCACGGCCAGAGCTACGGAGGTGGCAATACCGGTGTTATCAAAGGCGGAGGCTACGGTGGCTATGCCTTCCGGAAAGTTGTGAATGGCAATGGCCAGGGTGAAGAGCAGGGCGGAGCGGCGCAGCTTGGCATTGCCGGAGAACTCGCCCGTGGGCTGCACGGCGTCCAGACTGCCCGGGGAGGGCACCTCGTGCGGGTTCTCGTCCTCAGGAATCAGTCGGTCGATGATACAGGCCAGCGCCATACCGCCAAAGAAGGCCAGTGTGGTCACCCATTTGGCATTTTCTGCCAGCATGTCAGAGGCGGAGGGCATGAGCTCCATGAACGAGATATACACCATCACGCCCGCGCTGGCACCCAGCGCAAAGGTGAGCATGCGCGTATCGGTGCGCTTCACAAAAAGCGCCAGCGCTGCACCAATGCCTGTGCTCAGACCTGCCAGCAGGGAAAGCACCCCACCCAGCAGCAGATTTTCCTGTATGCCCGTCAGCATGTGCGCAGTTTATCTGCTTTTATTTTCCTTGTCAATGCCATCCTTGCATTTATGTCTCGTTATGCGCTTGCCTTTTATGCAAGGCTGTAGTAGAATGCGCGCGCATTTTTATAGCAATTTTCTAACACATAATCAATATGGACATTACCATCGATAAGACAAGTGATTGCCAGGCAACACTTACCGCTATTGCCACCCCCGCTGAGGTGACCGCCATCAAGGACGCCGCCATCAATGCATTTGCCAAGAATGCCCGTATCCCCGGCTTCCGTCCCGGCAAGGCTCCCAAGAGCGTGATTGCCAAGCGTTTCGCCGAAGGTATTGCTGATGAGCTCGACGCCCGCGTGAAGGCCGACGCCCAGGAGCAGGCTCTGGAGCAGAATCCGGAGCTCAAAGTGCTCGACTTCGGCGACCCCACCACCACCGAGGAGGCTGATGGTTCCTACAAGCTCGTGACCACCCTGACCATCGTTCCCGAGTTCGAGCTGCCGGAGTACATGGGTATCGAGGTGTCCATCCCCACCGATGAGGTGAGCGACGACGAAGTGCAGGACACCCTGCAGAAGTATGCCGAGTCCTCCGCCGAGCATGTGGTGGTGGAGCGCGCTTCCGCCAAGGGCGACATCGTGGTAATCGACTTCAAGACCAGCGTGGAAGGCAAGCCCACCGCTGAGTACTGCGGCAAGCCCGTTGGCTTCATGGAAGGCCGCGAGGGTCACTGGGTGGCCATTGAGGAGGATTCCTTCATGCCCGGTCTGCCCCAGGGTCTGGAGGGCGTTTCCGCTGGCGAGGAGAAGGAGCTGGTGCTTACCATGAAGGAAGACTTCCCCATCTCCGACCTGGCTGGCAAGGACGTGACCTTCAGCTGCACGGTGAAGGAAGTGCGCGAGAAGCGCGTGCCTGAGATTACCCCCGAGCTCTTCGCCGGTGCTCTGCCCGAAAAGAGCATGGACGAAATCAAGGAAATTGTCCGCACCAACCTGAAGGCTTCCAAGACCCGCGCCAACGACGAGGCCAAGGCCGACCAGATTTCCGAGAAGCTGGCTGATCAGCTTTCCTTCGCCCTTCCCCAGGACCTGGTGGAGCGTGAGAACGAGAACACCGTGCAGCGCAAGATGTACGCCGCTATCCAGGCCGGTAAC
>JAZOTV010000131.1:0-2932 GCA_045657815.1 Akkermansia sp. | reverse complement strand
TAGGCAGCAGCCAGCTGGTTCACCACCGGTTGCGGAGCAGCTGCCGGTTCTGCCGGGGCAGGTTCCGGCTGGGAAGCAGGCGCCTCAGTGGGCGCCACCGGGGCCTCCACCACCGGGGTCTCCACCACAGGAGCAGGCTGCGGAGCCTCCTCAGCGGTAACAGTCTCATCCTGCACTGCAGGAGTTTCTTCCACAGGGAAAGCAGCCTGCTCTTCAGCAGCAACAGCAGACTCAGCTGCGGCACCCTCAGCCATGACAGGCAGTGCCGACATCAGCGCAAATATAGCGAGTTTCATCTTCACCCACCCATTCTGCTCCCAGTACCCCGCTAAGTCAAGGAGAAAGAGTGCCCACGCTACGCATACACGCGCGAATTCAGCCCGGACATAGGAAATAGCGCTTGCACCTCACCCCGATAGCTGGTAGAATAGCGCGCCGTGCAAGCTGTATCTCCATACCAGAACCCGCTCTGGCCCGATGCCGTGTGGGATGTTTCAGGCGCGTTCGTGAATGACCGCGAGCTGATAGCATTTTACGATTACTGCAAACTGCTGCTTGGATTCGAGGTATTCAACATTGTGCATGGGTCACCGCTCTGCGAGTGGAACTCCGGCCGCGTACTGAAACACCTCATGCGCGAGGCTGAGGAAGTTCGCGCTGCCGGGCTGGAATATGAGAAACGCAACATCGCCGTCTACCTCACCTTCACCAACCTGCTGCTGAATGAGACCCACCTGAAGGATGCCTTCGGCAATGCACTCTGCATCTTCTTCTCCCGCCACAACCCCACAGGCAAGAACGCCATCATCCTGGCCAGCGATATCCTGCGCGAGTACATCCGCAAGGAATACCCCACGCTCAAGCTCATCTCCTCCATCCTCAAGATTACCAACGGCGGCGGCAAAGGCAAGCTCGATACCTACAAGCGCCTGGCCGATGAATACGATGAAGTGATGGTGCACCCGGATGACGTGCTGAACTATGACCTGCTGGAGCAGATTGAGGACAAGGAACGGCACATTCTGCTCATCAACGAATACTGCATCCGCAACTGCCCCATCCGCCCCTTCCATTACCACACCCTTTCCGAGTCGGCGCTCAACTTCATGAGCTTCGACAACAGCAAATTCGAGGCCAGACAGGCCACCAACGGCTGCCGCAGCCTCTACACCCTGCTGGCAGATGAGCACAAGAGCGTGCTGGCGCTGAACACCCCCGAAATCCAGAAGCTCCGCGACATGGGCTTCCGCCATTTCAAGGTTCAGGGGCGCGGCCATGCCAACGCCTCCTCCATCCTCTTCGACCTACTGCGCCTCGCCCTGCGCAATGATGCCCCGGGCGAGAACGCCATGCACCGCACCGGCCAGATGTTCTGGGAATCCATCCTCCCCCACTAATGCACCATGAGCACGCCTGAAATCACCCCCGAGCAAGCCGTGGAGAACCTCAGGTTCCTCACCCGGGACTACCTGCCGCAAGCCCAGTGGACTGTGGGAGGCGCCCTGCGTTTCGACAACAGCCTGCTCACCCTCAACAACTTCCTGAGCCAGATGCTCGTTGTGCGCCAGTTCAGCAACGTGGCCGGTGCCCCGCCCTGCCCTTGGTCACTGGATTGGTTTGTGCAGCGCCGCCCCATCGCGTTCAATGCCTACTGCAACGCCCTGGAGGCCTACGCCAAGCAGAATGTGGGCGTCATTCTGGTGTTCGATAACCCGAATCTGAGCGAGGCGGAGCTGAACGATTCATACTGCCTCAGCCTCGTGCAGGAGCTCTACAACCGCGACCGCGTGCGCAAGAACGCCGTGTGCGTGGCCAGCGATGCGCTGGCCGCCCGCCTGCGCGCCGCCCTGCCCAAGCTGCGCATCCACTGCCACCTGAACCGCCTGGTCATGGAAAAAGGCAAGCGCACCCCGGCTCTGTACAACAAGCTGGCCACCCAGTATGACCGCGTGTGCCTGCACCCGGCAGATGCCGTGAAACCCAGCATCACCAGCGCGCTGGAGAACAAGGCAAAGTTCGACATCATCATCAATGACTCCTGCCTGCGCACCTGCCCCGTGCGCCGCGAGCACCTGAGCCTGCTGGCCGATATGCGCCGCGAGCCGTATAACACCGAGCTCATGCGCCGCCGCTCCGATCTCATCGCCCGCGTGGAATGCCAGAAGATGGACCCCGCCGCCCTGGCGCAGAAAGCCAGCTGCAACCTCACCCGCGATGAAGCCACCGCCCTGTATGAAGCAGGTTTCCGCAGCTTCATCATCCAGGCCCAGCAGTTCCGCAACGAGATGACCCTGCTCTGGGATATCTTCCACTGCATGCTCGACTACTCCCCCGAAATCAGCAACAAGGCCGCCCTCATCGCCGCCTCCGGCATGGCCGAATTCGGCAAGCCGAGCGAATCACTGCCCAGCGGCTTGCGCCAGTTCAGTTTTACAAATTACGAATAAACACATAGACAAGCACATGAAATACACCAACATATTCACGTCCGAATCCGTAGGCGAGGGGCACCCCGACAAAGTGGCCGACCTCATCTCCGATTCCATTCTCGATGCCTGTCTGGCCCAGGACCCCACCAGCCGCGTAGCCTGCGAAACACTGGTGAAGGACAGCCACGTGGTGCTCGCTGGCGAGATTACCACCAAGGCCGTCATTGATTACGAGAAGATTGTGCGCGACACTATCGCCGAAATCGGCTACCGCACCGCTGCAGACGATGCTCTTTTCAACGCCGGAAATGTAGACATCACGAACTACCTCTCCACCCAGAGCCCCGACATCGCCCAGGGTGTAGACGCCCGCGAGGCCGATGGCAAGGATGGCGCCGAACAGGGCGCCGGCGACCAGGGCATCATGTTCGGTTATGCTTCCAATGAGACCCCCGAGCTCATGCCCGCCCCCATCATGTTCTCCCACCGCATCATGATGGAGC
>JAZOTV010000130.1:0-4175 GCA_045657815.1 Akkermansia sp. | reverse complement strand
CAGCCACGATGAAGAGCAGTGATATCGGGATGCGAAGAGAAAGCGACTCTGCAAGTGTGAATTCGGTCAGGTAAATGGGGGCTGCTATCAGGAGCCCGGGAATCAGGGTGCATCCTGTGCACAGGTAGCAGAGCTTTCTGGCCAGGCCGGGGCGCAGGACCTCTCCCAGCATCCAGAGCGGCTGGGCAAAGACTGCAATGAGTAGCAGAGCATTGATGATGTGGTGCCAGATGTCGATATCGCTCCGCCCCTCCATGTAGGAGACAGCGTGCATGAGACCTGCAGTAAGCAGGGCAATGGCCAGCACAACAGAGATAAGGAAAATGGAGATGAGTCTGGAGGTCCGTCTCATGCGGGCTTCCTCTCTGGTGGTAGCACGCCGCAGTCCGCGCCGGAAGAAGATGCACAGAGAAACGGTGGCGAATCCTGCGGCAACCAGACTCAGAAGTGCGTGGCATACTGAGTCCGGTATCAGGAAATAGTTGCTGGGCGATCCGAATACCTCCAGGTTCAGGACGAGTAGAAGGACGGTGCTGACCAGTCCCAGGAAGGCACTGATTTTGGTACTCCACATACTGCGCAGGCTGATGAGTCTGGGCATGGGCAGTACTGCAGCTGCTACAATGAGGTAGCACCACATCTGGCACCAGAAATCGTCTTTGCCGGAGAATTCAGATACAAAGAATCTGTCTGCTGCGGGTATCAGAAAGAACAGGCTCATGATGCCACCCAGCAGCCAGGAAAACCGGAACCTCTTTTTTCTTGGCGTGTACGGCTCGGCCTGGAGTTCGAATTCTCTGCTGCCCTGGGGCAGGGCTCTGATGCGTGAGCCCAGTTCTGTGAGCGCCGTTTTGCCACCGGAAATAGTGATGCTGGTGTCTGCATGGAGCGGGGCTTGTTCCTCGTATTTGCAGACGATGTTGTAGAAATCGTTCAGTACCCAGCCGTTTCCACGCACTTCGTCCTCGGTCAACCCAGCTCCGAGCACTCCGAACTCGTGATCTTCCTCGTCAATGGCGGTCTCAATCCTTTTCAGCAATTCCTCGCGCCCCTCATCGTCAAAGGAGATGAGGACCACCCCTTCATCGGGGTTGCTTTGCATGCTCAGTTTCATGGATGAATCAAGAGAGTTATAAGTGGAAGAAAAGATGGGTCCAGGGGGTTCCTTCCTTTTTGTGGTAAGCGGGAAGCGTTTTCTTGTCGAACTCAGAACCACTGCTCATTCTGAGTTGCTGCCTGGCATATCTGGCTCCATTCTGCATCATTCTGGTGGTACAGGCCGCTTCTGTATAGCGAGTATCGGCCTTCTGCTGTCTGGCTTGGTGGAAACAGGTATTGGCGGTATCGTAGTTCTCCAGCTGCCGGTGGATGAGCCCTTGCAGGTAATATGCCTCAGGCTCATGTGGCGTTAGTTTTACGGCCTGTTCCGCTGCTCTGGCTGCGTGTTGCCACATGCCGGCCCTGCAATAGTCTGCCGCCTGCTCAAAAGCCGGATTCCCAGCGGGGGCATTCAGTTTTTCCGTGTAGATGATTCGGTGGGGTTGTAAATCGCGTGCGATATCGTGGCATATGGCTTCAACGGTATCGCTATACTCTTCGGCGGTCACGTTGTATTTCTGAGAATATCCGTATACGGAGTCTGATTTGCTTGAAAGCGTGATGCGGGTTGTGAGTTCCGTTTCGTTATCCTGGAGGAATTCATCCTCCGAGCTTCCTCCCTTGCTCCATGTGTATTCCCGAGTCTCGCTGATTCGGAGTTGGTAATCGGCGTTTGCTGAGAGGGAGTAGAATAGCCCCTGCTGCAGTTCCTGAGACAGCGTGGCCTGAATGGCCTTGCTCGTGGTGGAATCTTCTGCCTGGATTTCCAGCGATGCGCCTTTCTGCAGCCCGACTCGCGATGGTACGGTGCAGGTCATCTGAATCTGCGTGGTGCAGGAACTCAACATCACCGCTATGGCGATTACCGATGCCTGACGTGATGCGAATACTGCCATGGCGTGATTCATAGTTCATCTGCCAGCAGGCCCTGGAGCTGCCGGTGGGCGTAGTGCAGGCGGGAGCGGAGGGTGCCTTCGGAGATGTTGATGAGCTTGGCAATCTGCGGGTAAGAAAGCCCCTGGATATCACAGAGGTTCACCACCTCCTGGTGGGCAGGGGAAAGCTGGGATATGGCGCGGGCGAGCTTGCCGCGCAGGTCCTTCACCTGGGCCTTGCGTACGGGATCGGATTCCAGGTTACTGTCGGCCAGTTCGGCATCTTTTTCCAGAGGATTCCCCTTTTCGTCATTGTCGAGGCTGAAACTACGCTCGCGTTTGCGCTTGCGGAGGTAGTTGCGGGCGTTGTTCAGGGCAATGGAATAGAGCCAGGTGTAGAATGAGCTGTTTCCCTTGAAATAACGTAGGGAATGGAACGCCTTGAGGAAGGATTCCTGGGCTACATCGTATGCATCTGCCTCGCTGTTGAGCATCTGGATGAGCATGGCATTGAGCTTGCGGCTGTGTCGCCGGATGAGCTCATCGTATGCGCGAGTCTGGCCGCTGAGGGTGCTTGCCACAAGCTCCTCATCACTTTGCTCTGCGTACGAATCTCTGAGGGGTTCCTTCATGTTGGTCGGGCATAGGGTGGGGTCGGGGTAGTTTGCACCTCGTGGGGGAAGGGGGCTTGCCCTGGCCCCCCACGAGGGTGCGAATCGTCTTACAGTACGAACTCGCGAGCCATGCCGCGCGTCTTCTCGTACCAGTCGATATAGGTCTTGTTAATGAGGGTGTAACCGCCCGGAGTCGGATAATGGCCACTGAAGTACCAGTCACCGCAGGGAGCTTCGATGGCATCATGCAGGCCTTCCAGACTCTGGTAGATAACCTGAATCTCGCAGGGGGAATCTTCCGGCGTGACCATGCGGGAAATCTCGTTGGTGATTTCGTCCTCGGTCAGTGCGGCGTAGATACGGCGAACCGGGTTGGTGCGCTGCTCTGCGGGTTGGGTGAGCTGGTGACGGCACTCGTTGTACACATCCGTGATGATGTTGGAGAGCCCCTTGCGGTGCAGCAGATTGACGGCTGCCAGGAAGGCGACGAACTGGCCCATCTCGCTCATGTCGATACCGTAGAAGTCAGGGTAACGCACTTGCGGAGCGGAGGAAACAATGACAATCTTGCGGGCCTTAGTGCGGGAAAGCAGGCGCAGCAGGCTCATCTTCAGCGTGGTACCACGCACGATGGAATCATCAATAGCCACGAGCACTTCGTCCGGGCCCACGGCGCCGTAGGTCAGGTCATACACCATGGAGGCCATCTGCTTGCGGCTGCTGGCTTCGGAGATGAAGGTGCGGAGCTTGATGTCCTTATGGGCAATCTTCTCAGCGCGGGGCCAGCGGCGCAGGATGAGCTCATTGATGAGTTCCTCGCTCATGGTCCCGTTACGGAAGGCTTCTACCATGGCCTGGGTCACCTTGTTGCGGCGGTAGGCGCGCAGCCCTTCCAGCAGACCGTAGTAGGAAACCTCTGCCGTGTTGGGAATGAAGGTGATAGCAGCTTTCGAGAAGTCATCCTTATCCAGACTGGCCACTACTCGCTCCGTGAGGTTGGCACCCAGTGCCTTACGCTCGCGGTAGATGACGGGATCATTACCGCGGGAGGTGTAGATGTCCTCGAAACAGCAGGGCGTGAACTTGCCGGGCGTGGTGTATTCTCTGATGGTTACCTGACCATCGGCCTTCACCAGCGCCATGTTGGCGGCGGGCAGTTCCTTCACCTCGGATTCCTCCACCTCCATTACGCTCATGAGCGGTGCGCGTTCGCTGGCAAATGCGATGAATTCATCCGTCTGGATGTAGTAGCAGTGGCGGATGCCGTGGGGGTCGCGCAGGCAGAAGAAATCGCCATTGCCTGTGGCACCCATGAGCACATAGCCGCCATCCCAGTCTTTGCAGGATTTGCCGATGACATCGAAGAGATTGAGCTCAGCAGAGATAATCTGCGGAATCTCACGTCCATCCACGTTCTTCTTGCGCAGTTCGCGGTAAAGATCCGTGTGGGCTTCATCCAGGTGGTATCCTACTTCCTCCAGGATAGCCTGAGTATTGTTGTCGAACACGGGGTGCTGGCCGCGGGCCATGAGCTTCTCGTGCAGTTCCTCCACGTTAGTCATGGAGAAGTCACCCTGGAGCATCAGGG
>JAZOTV010000129.1:0-10193 GCA_045657815.1 Akkermansia sp. | reverse complement strand
CGATCCGACTTATGGCTCACCCCCTCAGCGCTTTCTACAACACCCCCCACGGTGTGGCAAACGCCGTGCTGCTGCCCTACGTCATGGAATACAATGCTCCCTACACTGGTGAGAAGTTCCGTGAAATTGCCCGCGCCATGGGTGTGCAGGGTGTGGATTCCATGACCCAGGACGAATACCGCAAGGCTGCCATTGATGCAGTGAAGCAGCTTTCCAAGGACGTAAACATTCCCCAGACGCTGGCTGAAATCGGCGTGAAGGAGGAAGACCTGGAGGCTCTGACCGATGCCGCCATGGCCGACGTGTGCACCGGTGGCAACCCCCGCCCCTGCACCTGGGAGGAAGTGCTGGGTGTTTACAAGACTGCTTTCGGTAAGTAAACAAGCACACAGGAATCTGAACAGAACCGCCGCAGTCCGCAGGGCTGCGGCGGTTTTTGCCTTATTGTCTCTTGACACCCTGTCCGGATTGGACTATGCTGTGTATGGTTTCTGTAGCCAACATGTTATGAAGCGTAGGGAGATAGAACAGTTAGAAGCAGCCGGTTTAATCACACCCGAGCAGGCGGCGGCTATTGCCGAGCATTTTCGCCTGAATGGAGGGCAGCGCTGGAATTGGTTGATGCTGAGTATGTGCAGCCTGGCCGGTGCGTTGATATTGGGCGGTATCATCATGCTGATTTCTGCCAACTGGGAGAGTATACCGGACCTGGTGAAGATGGCGGTGGCCATGGTGATGCTGCTGGGGTTCTGGGTGACCTGGTGGCGCATGCGGGAGACAAAGCCGTTGATTGCAGAGGTTTTCGGGTTGCTGGGTGGCGGCATGTGGGTGGGGAGTATAGCGCTCTATGGGCAGATTTTTCAGCTGCAGAATCCCTTTGTGGAGGGATGTGCGCTCTTTTTCGTGGGTGTGTGTGCCATTCCGTTTCTGGTTCGGCAGCGGATGCTGGTGGTGGTGGTGGCTGTGGCCAGTGCGGTGCTGCTGGGGTCACTGCTGGATGACAGTGGGTCATGGCTCAGTCTGCATTCCTGGGTGCACAGAGATTCGGAGGTGGTAGGTTCCTGCCTGCTTCTCTGTCTGATCTGGTGGCTGCTGAGTGAGCACTGGCGTGTCTCCGCTGGTTTCTGCCGGAGCTATGCGTGGATTGGCGTGGTTGCTATTCTGATATTCCTCAGCATTGTGCAGGTATCCCTGCTGTATCAGCCGATACGCGCCGGAGGCGGAGAGGCGCTGCCGATTCTGCTGCTGGCGGTGCCGCTGATGCTGCTGTGGAAGCCGGCAGGTATTGCCTGGAAGCACTGGTTGCTGATGCTGGTGCTGCTTTCGCTGGCGTATCCGGTCGGGCTGATGCTGAGTAGGTCCGCGAGTGGAGAAATCGTGGGCGTGCTGTGCGGTTTTGGCATGGGTGGCGGGCTGATGTATCTGGGTTACCAGGTGAAGCGTATTTCCTGGCTGAATTATGGTTCTCTGATGGTATTTTATGCCGGCATTGCACTCATTGCCAATGTGCTGGAGTCGCTTACCGGCTCTGGGCTGGTGCTGATTATGGCCGGTCTGGTGATGTTGGGACTGGTGTGGCTGCTGGAAAAACAACGCCGCATGCTGGTTCGGTCTATTAAGGAAAAAGCCTGATCTTTTTACATAGAATGAAACGAGTTTACTTGTTGTTTGCTGTGGTGGCTGCCCAGTTGGTCTGGCTGGGCTGGAACTATGCCGACCGCACCCGAGAGCTGGCCGAGGCTCCGGTTATTCATATCGACTGCACGGATTATGACCCGCGGGATTTATTCCGAGGCGATTATGTGAACATTCAGACCGGTCAGGTGGTGCCGCTGGACCTGGCAGGTACTTCTATATACTGGGATGATGAATATTGTCGCTCGGTGAATATATATACCCGTTGGAACCAGGAGAAGAAGCAGGTGGAATATCCTGTCTCTAATC
This sequence comes from Akkermansia sp., assembly GCA_045657815.1. Taxonomy (GTDB): domain Bacteria; phylum Verrucomicrobiota; class Verrucomicrobiia; order Verrucomicrobiales; family Akkermansiaceae; genus Akkermansia. Next base: position 8,249 of record JAZOTV010000129.1, on the reverse strand, counting down.
CTCTGCAGCCACGGCCGCGCCCGGAGTGTGCCGGAGCTGAGAAGCTGGATGCCTGTCGCGGGCGTGTGGCTGTGTATTGGAGCCAGGGGCACGATGGTCTGCACCGGGTGAGACGCGTGGAGGTTCCCGGGTCTGCTGCCGATGCTCCCGCTAAGGGGGAGGTGCGTACTCTGATGTGGTGTGTGGTGAACAGTGGTTTCGATGTACAGCGGGAGGAAGAGGAGATAGTGTCCGTGGAGCGGTACGTGAAGCTGCAATTATCATTCTTCCCCAGCAGATGGAAGGGTATGCGCTTCTATGTGGAGGAAGGAACAGGTGATATCCGCCGCATGTGGTTAAATGAGGTGGAGGGGAAGGATAATGTGCCGTTTACCAGTGTTCGACGCACGGTGGATATCGTTATCCGGGAGAATGCAGCTCCTGTTCCCCGCATGCTGTATCTGAACGGAGTGCCGTATCCCGAAGCAGTAGAGCAGATCCGGAACAAGACTTTCAAGTGGACTCCCGGGCTCCCTGTCACGGAATGACGGAGCCTGCCCGGATTCAGAGAAACTCCCGCGGTGCAGCGGCGGGCAGGGCATACATGAAGCGGGAGCCGTAGAACTTCTGCACCACGCGGGAGTCCAGAATGGTGACGATGCCTGTATCTGTCTTGGAGCGGATGAGGCGACCGATGCCCTGGCGGAACTTGAGCAGAGCCTCCGGCAGTGAGTAATCGCGGAAGGCGTTGCCGCCGCGGGCGGTGATGTCCTCAAGGCGGGCTTCCACCAGTGGGTTGCCGGGGGATTCAAAGGGAATTTTGGTGACAATAACGTTGGAGAGGGCCTCTCCGGGCACATCCACACCGGTCCAGAAGCTGTCTGTGCCGAACAGCACGCTGCCGATATTCTCGCGGAAGCTGTGCACCATCTGGCTGCGGTTCATCTCATCGCCCTGCACCAGGAGGGGCCAGCCGCGCTCCTGACAGAAGGGGCGGAGCCGCACCGCCATGGCTCGCATGAGGTTGTAGCTCGTGAACAGGACGAAGGCCCGCCCTTGTGATTCATCCAGTGAGCGCATAATCCAGTCTGCCAGGGCAGGCAGGTATTCATCATCCTGGCTGGCGGGTGGGGGCGGGGGCATGCTGCGCGCCACCATGATGCGCATCTGCCGGGCAAAATCGAAGGGGCTGCCAATCTGCAGTGGGCGGGCGCTTTCCGCCCCCACGCGACCGGCAAAATAGCCCATGCCGTGGTTGCCGGTGGAAAGCGTGGCGCTGGTGCAGATGCAGCTGCGCCCGGCTTCAAACAATTTTTCGCGCAGCACCGGGGCCACATTGATGAGCGCACCGCGCATGGTGGTGAACTGTCCATCGATTCCGTTGCTTTCCACCCAGTATACTGTAGTATCGGCATTGCTGAGCTTCACCATCTCGGTGGCGGCCTCGTCATAGGCCAGAATGCGGGCGGCGGTATCCAGCAGTTCTGCCTTGGCCAGGTCATTGTCCTCAATCATGGCCGCCATGTCCTTGATTTCGGCAAAGAGCTGGCGCAGCACAGGAGAGAGCAGGTTCTCCGTCCACTCCGGCTGGCGCAGGCGAACCGTGCCGTGGTGGGCCTCCAGTTGGCAATCTGCGCGGGCCGCGCTGAAAAATTCACCCACGGCAGCCTGGGCCTCCTCGATGAGCTGGAGCACGGTGGGGGAGGCGTTGTGGCGCATGCTGCCCTTGTGAGTCACCGGGTTGTACAGGCGCAGCAGCTCGTATTTCATTTCGGCCTCGCTGAGCGAGAGGCCCAGCTGGTTGGCTGCCACATTCTCAATGGTGTGCGCCTCATCCAGAATCACAAAATCATTTGGGAAGATGAAGCCGGGCGGCCCCTCGGGCTCCACCGCCATCATTTCATCCGCCAGGGAGAGCAGCCCGAAGAACAGCGTATGGTTCAGCACCACCACCTGAGCCTCCTGCACCCGGCGGCGGGCGGCCTGGTAGGGGCAGTCATAACCACAATTACGCGGGGTGCACACGTGGTTCTCGCTGCATACCTGCGCCCACACTTTGGGCGAGATATTGAGCTCCGGCGGCAGCTCGGCCAGCGAGCCCTCGCCGCAATCCTTGGACCATGCCAGCAAATCATACAGCTGCTTGGTTTCGGCCTGGTTGAAGAGGTCATCTGCCTGCTCCAGCGCGCGGCGCAGGCGGGTGCGGCAGAGGTAATTGGCGCGCCCCTTGAGCAGGGCGGCGGAAAAGTGGCAGTTCAGCGCCCGGGCTACCGTGGGGATGTCCTTGTGGAACAGCTGCTCCTGCAGGTTGATGGTGTGTGTGGAGATGACGGCCTTGCGCCCGTGATCCAGCGCAAAGCGGATAGCTGGAATCAGGTAGGCCAGGGACTTGCCCACACCTGTGCCGGCTTCGGCCAGCAGGGCGGTCTCCGCCTCCAGGGTTTCCGCCACGGCCACGGCCATCTGCTGCTGCTCCGGGCGGTACTCAAAGCCCCGGGCGTGGGAAAGCAGCCCGGTTTCGGAAAAATCAATCTGCGTCTGTTCCGTCAGGAGACCCATGCTGTATCATCAGGGCAGAATACGGTCGCCCGTGCCGGGACGTTTCAGGTACAGAGGCAGGTTCGGGAAGAAGGTGCGCAGGGTGTTCACATCGGTGTTGCCATCGATGAAATACCACTTGTTCAGCTCCGTGCCACGGGGTTGGCTCTTGTCGGTAATCACTTCATCACGAACGGCGTAGATATAGCTTCGACGCTCCATGCGGGTGCGCTTGCCATTGGCTGCCGGGGCGCTGATAACCAGAGTGGTGGGGAGAATGACCACGCGGCTGCGTTCTGTTGTCTGCCCGATTTGTTCGGCACGCACCCGCCCGGCGGTATCCTTGCGCACCTGAGCCACCGTAGCCATGGGCGGGGTCACCACATATTCTGCTGTGGCTTCGCCCACGGAGTAGCTCTCCACCATAAGGCCGCTTTTCTTCATCTCCTCGCCCATGCGGGCATATTTGGCACGCAGCGCTTTGTCATTAGCTGCCATGCGGGCTTTGGCCTGCACCACGGTTTCGCGCTCCAGCCCCTGCACGCGGCGGGCGCGGGCAATTTCGGCCTCGCGAGTGCGGGAGGTGAGCTGGTCTGCATAGGTGCGGCGCAGCGGGGGGTACATGGAATCCACCGCCCAGCTCATATCACAATTGCGCACGGCGGCCCCATACTGCTGAGCTGCTTCCCGGGCAGAAGTGGCGGCTTCGCTGGCCGCCTGGCATACACTCATCACGGCCACCGCAGCGGCAAACAAGGAGAAAATCTTCATGCCCCACATGTTATCATATCCTATTGTCGCCGTGCAAGCAGGAATGGTGTACTAAAATGCAGTGATTTCTGCAAAAGTCTTGACTGAGGACAAGAGTGTGCTACACTGCAGGTGCACCTGCTTTATCGGCTGTGTGCATTTTGTTTGTGAACTACCCCCTCTTGCGAGATACGTTGCGCTCTGCATAGTGAGAGTATGATATAGATGAAATTACGCTTCTGTCGTGAGACAGAAAACAGATAAACCCTAATTAGACTGTTATGAAAAATCTGAAAATTTACACCGATGAGGTGGACGAGCTGGCGAAGAAACAGATTGCCAGGCTCCTGGAACAACCTGCTTTTGCGCAGGCAAAAGTGCGTATCATGCCCGATGTGCATGCCGGTAAGGGCTGTGTGATTGGATTCACCGCCGACCTGGGTGATAAGGTTATCCCCAATATCGTGGGCGTGGATATCGGCTGTGGTATGCTTACGGTGAACCTGGGTAAGCAGAAACCGGATTTTGCCGCGTTGGATGATATCATGCACCGATATGTTCCCAGCGGCATGGAGACGCATGCCGAGCCGGTGGAGATATTCGAGGGCGTAGATGCGCTGCATTGCCTGCCTGAGCTGGAGCGCGTGAAGCGATTGCTCTGCTCGCTGGGTACGCTGGGGGGCGGCAACCACTTTGTGGAGGTGGATGCTGATACGCACGGAAACTACTACCTGGTTATCCACTCCGGTTCCCGAAACCTGGGTAAGCAGGTGTGCGATATCTACCAGCAGGAGGCGATTGACCGCCATGCCGGCTGCGCTGACCGCGCGGAACGCGAGGCTGCCCTCATTGCAGACCTGAAGGCACAGGGGCGCCAGAAGGAAATAGCTGCCGCTATCAAAGCCCAGCGGGCGGCATGGAATGCGGCGACTCCTGATATCCCCGCTGAGCTCTGCTACCTGGAGGGCGAGGCCCGCGAGCGCTACCTGCACGATATGCGTATCTGCCAGCAGTTTGCCCTGCGTAATCGCGAGGTGATGGCCGATATCATTGTGCGCAGTCTCGGGCTGGAGGTGCAGGACATGTTCCACACCACACATAACTACATCGACCACGAAAGCAACATTGTGCGAAAGGGGGCTATCTCTGCCCGCCTGGGTGAGAAACTGCTCATCCCCATCAACATGCGCGATGGCTGCATCTATGGTATCGGCAAGGGAAATGATGACTGGAACCAGTCTGCACCGCATGGTGCCGGGCGACTCATGAGCCGTTCGCAGGCATTCCGTCAGCTGTCACTTTCTGATTTCGAGGCCCAGATGCAGGGTGTCTACACCACCTCTGTCACCGCCCGTACGCTGGATGAATCGCCCATGGCCTACAAGGGTATGGATGCCATCCTGAAGCATATAGGCCCTACCGTTGATGTGGTGGATATCTTCAAGCCCCTGTACAACTTCAAGGCCGAGGAGGCGGAGCCCTCCTTCAAGAAGAAGCGGTAAGCTGCCGCAGAGGAAAATCAGGCTAGAAAGCGGGGCAGGGAGTCCACCTGGAAACAGGACGCCCAGGCAGTGGAGATCTGCACTGCGTTGCGTGTTCCCTCTGACCACAGCGTCAGTTCATGCAGCAGCGCTTCGCTCAGGCTTTCGGCTGTATCTTCTGTGGCTACCGTGCCGGAATTCCGGCTGGTGTACCACTGCACCACGCGGAGCAGGGGGCGGGGCGGGCACACAATGCTGCAGCCGCAGCACAGCGCCTCTGCCGAGGCACCGTGTGAACCCTCGCTCCCGGAGGTGCAGAGTGAGACGCAGGCCGCATTGCAGAGCTCATTCAGCTGTTTGTGGCTGCAGTGTCCATGCAGGTGGATGCGCTGGTGCAGTGCGGCGGGCAGGGCCGTATGCCAGGCCTGCAGTTCGGGGGTAAGGGTGCCGCAGATATCGGCCTGGGCGGTGGGGTGCTTGCAGAGGCATGTCTCCAGTGTCTGCATCATGAGCCTGGCGCGTTTTACGGGCAGTTGCCAGCTGCCGGTGCAGATGATGCGGGGCTGCCTGGTATGATTACTGCATTGGAAACAGCTGTTGACCGGTCCTGGAAATTCCCGGCAGCGTGCTGCAATGGCGCGGCCATAGAACGGGTCACGCGCCAGGGCTTCCACACAGGGGCGGGAGGTGGTGATGGCATGCGCGTATCTCAGGTGCATGTGGCGCAGGGCATTGATGGCTACATCCTTCAGTTTGTTGATGATGCCGCCCCGCTGCAGGTGCTCATGCAGTTCCCCGCTGGAATCAAAATGAATGATGAGCTGCAGGCCAGCCCGGCGTATGGCCCGGGCAATGCCGGTGTAGCGCGGGTCTCCCCAGGAATAGAGCACCACGGCCTGGAGATTGAGGCTCCGCCACCAGCTTGCGCTGTATAAGTTATTCATGGGGGTGCGCAGCAGTTCCCCGGTGGGTAGGTCATCCTCCCTGGCGGGCAGGGGCATGATAACCCGGCATTCATGCCCCAGACGCCGGAGTTCCCGGCAGATGAGTCCGGTATCCCGCGTGTAGAAGGATGCGTTTGCATGAAATGCCACCGGAGTGCAGGTGGCAAATCTGAGGAGACCGGAATTCATGGAAAGAATTAAACGCCCGGAGCATACTTCTTTTTTACCCGGGAGTCAAGCTCTATTCCTCTGCACAAAAATCGCGCCGGGGGGGGGCCACCCGGCGCGGTTGATGAGAAAAACTTTAGCTCAGCAGAATCAGGCAGCGATGCCGAAGTGACGCTGAATATCCTCGAAGATGCGGTCGCGGAGACGACGAGCCCTCTCAATATTGCGCGTCTTGAGGGAGAAGCGCAGGCGCTCTGCCGTTGCATCGGGCTTGTGCACGGTTACGTGGCACCACCATACACCACGGTTGTTCCACAGGTGGTGATTAAGGTTGTCGTCATTGATACGAAGCGCGATCTTGGTCTGTTGCGGTGTCATTTTAAGTAGAATTTATCTAAAGGTAAAAGGCAGGGCAGAAAACCCTGCTGGAGTGTCCGCGTTCGCTTCTGAACCGCCGTGCGGTACCTCCAGGTCTGGCTTTTGATTGTAGACGCAGGAGGTAACCGCTCCGTTCAAAAAAAGCAGCAGGATTTAGTAAAGAATCCCGGCCTTCTTGAGCGTGTTGTAGGCGCCGTTCTTGGAAATAGTGCGCAGAGCCTTGCAGGAGAGCTTCATGCGAAGGTAGCCACCCTTGCCACCGTTGAGCTCGGGCACCCAGATACGCTTCTCCTGGAGGTTGGGGTAAACAGTGCGGTTCACCACTTTGGTGACGTGACGGCCGATACCACCCTTCTTCTTGGCAAGACCGGAACGATGGATGCGACGGCCCTTGTGCGGCATGGCAAACGTGATATTGCAAATACGGGACATAAGATGTTCTAGGTGACGTTAAAAAATAAAGCGGTGCGCTATTTTACACAATTTGGGCTCTGCGTCAAGAAAAACTACACCTAAACGGGTAAAAAGTTTTCCGAATTGCCTCAGAGATAGCTTTACATAAACAAAATTATGATTTAGAATGCCCACCATGAAGGATGCTTACATCATTTTATGCCATCGTTCGCCGTGGCAGATTAATGAGCTTTCTACTTATTTAACTGCACATGGTCATGATGTTTATGTGCATGTCGATTCATCAAGTGGAATAGCGGGAGAGATTGAGACAAATGAGCATGTGCATCTGGTGCCGGGAGCTGTGAAGATTGAGTGGGCGGACTGGAGCATGGTTCAGGCTACGTTACTATCTATCAAGGCTGTGCTGGGTAAAGGAAAGAAATACAGATATGTGCATTTGCTGAGCGGTCAATGTTTGCCGGCAATGGCGCAGAGCCGGATGGATACAGAACTGGAGAAAGCGCATGCAGACCGGATTCAGTTCATGGAGTGCGTTCAGTTACCCCGATCTGATAATTGGGGGCGCGATGGAGGTCTGCACCGGGTCGGCACCTGGTATCCCCGGTGGATTGTCAACAAATACAGCCCTTGGCATAAGTGGTTCTGGTGGTATACCAATAAGTGGATTCGTCTGCGACTCCGCCGCCCCTTGTACTATTTCTTCAAGCCATTTTTCGGGGGGGCTCAGTGGTGGTCTCTGACCGGCGATTGCCTGATTTCCATTGCTGAATATGCGGAGCGGCACCCGATGCTGAGGTGTTTTTTTCACCACTCATTCTGCAGTGATGAATTGTTTTTTCAGACTTGTATCAAGAAGACCAAGTATCCTTGCCAGGTAAATGGAGATAATCGGCGTTTTTTGAAATGGCCGTTTAAGGATGCCCCTTCTCCAAGCGACATAAAGCCAGAACTGTGGCCGGAATTGTGGGCAAGCGGAGCATTCTTCGGCCGGAAATTCGATATGGGACCTGGAGAAACACGCCTTTATTTGCAGAAATTGGAAGAAAATTTGTAATTTTCAAATAAATGAGCAAGTCCATTGCGCTGTTATTCTTGTAAACATACGAGAATAACCATGAAGAACCGAATAAAATATTTAGCCATGTTAGCGGGCTCAGCCGTGATGCTGAGTTCCTGCGCGGTGTACGATTATCCCATGTATACGAGTGGGTCTGTAGCAGTGGGTGGCCATGGCTGGAGCACTTCGGTTGCGTGGACGGATGCGCGGTATGATGTGAATGGTTTCCCGATATACGGTTATTATTACGGGCAGCCCGTGTATGGATACACCGCAAAAGGTGCGGCCGTCTTTTCCTTTGTAGCGCTGACTTCATCATGTATGGTACCTAGCTGGGGACCGGCGCCGTGGTATTGCGGGCATTGGCACTACCCGCATCATGTGCGGCGTGTAAGCGTGCCGCATCATTGCCCGCCCGGGCATTATCCCGGTCGCAAAGCACCGCATCATGTGCACCATCATCATGCCGGGCTCCACCATGCAGCAGCTTCGCATAAACACGTGAGTAAGCCGCGCCCTGCATTGGTACACAAGCCG
>JAZOTV010000128.1:0-3103 GCA_045657815.1 Akkermansia sp. | reverse complement strand
TCTCCGATGTGTGGGAAGCCGCCCAGGAACCCAGCGCCGCTGTGCTGCAGGAACTGCGCGGCAGCGATGACCCGCTGGAACGCCAGAAAAAGCTCAGCGGCCGCTGCGCCACCTGCAAACACTTTGCGCTGTGCGGCGGCGGTTTCCGCACCCGCGCAGCCTTTGCCAACGGCCACTGGTACGGCTCCGACCCCGGCTGTTACCTGACGGATGAGGAGACACAAACGGATATTTCAGAACTTTTAGGCTGATTTTTTCCATTCACCAGACAAAACTACATTTTTTTGCTTGCAGGAATGGAAATGATATGGTATTTCTGATTGCGTCATGAAGCGCTTACTCCTTTCTACAATTCTCCTGGCTCTGGCCGGCACAACGTATGCCGACATTCAGGCACCGCCCGCCTCTGAGTACACCGCCACCCGCAAGCTGGGTCGCGCTGTGAGCAACATTCTCTTCGCCGTCGAAGAAATCCCCACCACCATCATCCGCTGGAACAGCGCCGAAGGCAACAACGCCGGGTTCTCCGTGGGCGTTGTTGATGGTGTGGGCCGCACCATTACCCGCATGGGCTATGGTTTCTACGAGCTCGTAACCTTCTGGGCACCCACCTACAAGTGCACCTACAAGCCCTGCTACCAGGACTCCTGCGGCCGCAGCGGCGATAAAGCATACAATGTGTGGGGCGGGTTCTCCGAATTCCCGGAAGAGCTCGGCTTCCAGAGCAAGTACGGCTACGTTCGCTCCTCTCTCGATTAAGTTCGTAGTTCAATCCATTTGCAGAAAAACCCGGTTGGTTCACCAACCGGGTTTTTCCGTTTCTCTGCTTTTCAATTAAAATCCATTCAGGCTATGCGCAGAAGCAACCAGCTTCTCACATACCACCACGGCTCAGAATCTGCGTGAGCTCAAACTGGAATGCCTGTAATTCCTCCGGGGTGGGCTGGCCTTCCAGATCATTCCAGGCAAAACGGCCCAACTGGTCAATCTGCCAACCACCCTTCGTGCCGGAGCTGAACTGCACCTTGCCGGAAATCAGCGTGCCAGGCAGCATCAGCTCATCCAGCGTGACCACCGGCTTACCCACCTGCCCTGCTCCAGGCACAGGCGCAGATTCCACCGGCTCTGCAGGTGCCTGCGGCGCGGGCGCCTCGGGCTCCGGAGCGGGCGCAGCACTAGGCACTGCAATTTCTATTCCGTGATCCAGCAAAAGAAACCGCACATCCATATAGGTCATGTGCACGCCACATTCAGCCGCCAGATTCTTCTGTATACCGTTCAAATCCACACCGGCGGCGGCCCACTGGCGCACCAGCTCCAACTGCTCTGCAGATACCGTACTCATGCCCTCATCATACCCCCGCGCTGACGCTTTGCAAGCGACAAGTGCGACTTACCCGAAAAAACCCGTCAAGTTCGCCAAAACTAACTTACACATACGCGCGTAAAACTTGGCGGGAATCTACTTTAGGCTTGCACTTTACAGCGGAAAGGTGTTTAATGTCTACGCGTAACTGTGGCCGCAGGTGGCCCCGTATTCCCAGGTTATGAACACGACAAAATTTATACAAGTGCCTGATGTAGCAAGTGCTGCGATGGATTATCTGAAGAACGATGCAGATGACCGCGGTGAGCTGGTAACCCTGAATGTAGGCCCGTCTCACCCGGCGACGCACGGCGTACTGCGCCTGAAACTGGTGATTGACGGTGAGGAGATTGTATCCTGCGACCCGGTAATTGGCTATCTGCACCGCGGCATGGAGAAGATTGCAGAGAACTGCCATTACAACCAGTTTGTGACCTACACAGACCGCATGGACTACCTCGCACCGATGAGCAACAACATTGCCTATGCCTGCGCCGTAGAAAAGCTGCTGGGCTGGGAGCTGCCGGAGCGAGGCCAGGCCATCCGCGTGCTGTGCTGCGAGCTTTCCCGCATTTCCTCCTGCTTCCTGGGCACGGGTGTGTACGCCATGGACACAGGCGCCATGACCGCCTTCCTCTATGCCTTCGAGGAAAAGGAACGTGTGCATAACCTGTACGAACAGATTTGCGGCGCCCGCTTCACCTCCAGCTACACCCGCATCGGCGGCATGACCCGCGACCTGCCCAAGGGCATCGAGAAGCAGATTCTCGCCTTCTGCGACAGCGCCATGCGCACCGTGGATGAGATGGAGAAGCTTCTTCTGCACAACAAGATTTTCATCGACCGCCTTGTCGGCGTGGGTGTCATCACCAAGGAAATGGCCCTGCAGAACGGCATGACCGGTAACAACCTGCGCGCCAGCGGTGTGTGCCGCGACCTGCGCAAGACCAACCCTTACCTGGGTTACGAGAAATACGAATTTGATGTACCGGTGGCCGAGGAAGGCGACTGCTACGCCCGCTTCCAGGTACGCATGGAAGAAATCCGCCAGTCCGTACGCATCATCCGCCAGGTGATTGCCACCATGCCGGGCGGTCCCATCTGGGTGCAGCTGGACAAGGGAATCCTGCCGAACAAGGCAGACGCCATGCAGGGCATCGAGGAACTCATCCGCCAGTTCATGGTGACCACCGAATGCGTGAACGCCCCCGCTGGCCAGGTATACTTTGCCGCCGAAAACCCGAAGGGCGAGCTGGGCTTCTTCCTGGACTCCCAGGGCGGCGGTATCGCAAACCGTCTGAAGATGCGCAGCCCCTCCTACTGCACGCTGTCCATCCTGCCTGAGCTGCTGCCGGGTCACCTGGTGAGCGACATTGGCGCCATTCTGGGTTCCTTCGACTTCGTGCAGGGCGAATGTGACCGCTAATTGATTTTATAAACTCTCTGACAACGAAAGAACTTATCATGTCCGATACCCCCAACGCGATTGATGCCATCACGGCGGCCAAGCCGTCCCCCGGTGAGCAGCATTTCCCGAAATTCAAGGTAACCCCCGGCCTGGTGAAGGAAGCCAAGGCTCTGGTGGCTCAGTACCCGGAAGGCAAGGAGCAGTCCGCCGTGCTGCCCATCATCCACCTGGTGCAGGAGAAATTCGGCTACATCTGCGCCGATGCCATGCCCTGGATTGCCGAAATGTGCAAGAGCACTCCCATTCACGTGGCCGGCATCGTCACCTTC
>JAZOTV010000127.1:0-6561 GCA_045657815.1 Akkermansia sp. | reverse complement strand
CGGGGTTTTTTTCTTCAAGGGTGGACGATGGGATTCGAACCCACGACAACCGGAACCACAATCCGGGGCTCTACCGCTGGACTACGTCCACCAAGTCGGATCGTAGCCATGTCGTTCTGTGAGCCAAGGAGTTGGCACAATAATTTGTCTTCCTAAGACCGCTTGGCCTCCGACTTCGGGGTTTTTTTCTTCAAGGGTGGACGATGGGATTCGAACCCACGACAACCGGAACCACAATCCGGGGCTCTACCGCTGAACTACGTCCACCATCGAGCTTTGCACCGAAGCGCGGCGACAGTATACACGGTTTTGGTGAGGAATGCAAGCTTATTTTTGATAAAAATGCTTCTTTTTTTTGTGTACGGTTGCCACGGAGATGAACCAGAAAACAAAAGCGCAAAGAAATCAGTGCTTTAGGTCGCGGATGCGGTCAATGGTATTAAAGAGACCAGCAAGCAGGGTACCGCTGATGCTGTGCCAGACGCAGCAGATGGCGGAGGCAACGGCGGCTTCCGGCATGGTGGGGAAGTGTCGCCCCGCCAGCACGGTGGCCAGGCCGGCATTCTGCATGCCGACCTCAATGCTGAGGGTTTTGCACTTGGCGTGGTTCATGCCGGTGGTGCGTCCCACCAGGAAGCCGAGTATATAGCCGAGGCCATTGTGGGCAAGGATGGTCAGGAAGATGAGCAGCCCGCTGGTGAAGAAGCTGCTGCCTTTGGCTGCGGTGACGCCGCCCACGATGCAGGCCAGGCCGATGACGGAGAGTCCGGGCATGATGCGGGTGAAGTCAGCATAGGCTGGGCGGGTACCCCATTTGCCATTGCAGAAGGCACCGATGGCTACGGGGAGAATGGTCACGAACAGGATACTGCGGAACATGCCGATGGCATCGACATCGATGCTTTCGCCTGCAAGCCAAAGCATGAGCAGCGGGGTGAGGAAGGGGGCCAGGAGGGTGGAAGCGGTGGTCATGCCTACGGAGTAGGGGACATCTCCCTTGCAGAGGAAGCTCATGATGTTGCTGGAGACGCCGCCGGGGCAGCAGCCCACCAGGATGAGGCCGGCGGCAATGCCCCGCGGCAGGTCGAAGCAATGCACAAGCCCCCAGGCTACCAGCGGCATGATGCTGAACTGGGCCAGTGCGCCGATGAAGATATCCAGCGGGCGTGCGGCGAGAATACGGAAGTCGACCGGGCGCAGGGTAAGCCCCATGGTGAGCATGATGAATCCCAGGACCATGGCCTGGATATCGCCCTGCACCCAGGTGAACATGCCGGGCAGTACGAAGGCAACAGCGGCAACGCCGATAATGAAGGGCGAGGTGAATCGGGAGAGCAGGTCGCTGAATTTCTGAAGGGAATTGAACATAAGCAGGTGTTTACCGGGCCGGTTTCCAGAGTCTGGCCAGCTGGGCGCAGAGCATGAGCTGCACCTGGTGGAAGACCATGAGTGGCAGCAGCAGGTTGTTATCCAGCGAGCCGAAGATGGCCAGCATCATGGGTGCGCCCACTGCCAGGCTTTTCTTGGAGCCGCAGAATACGATGGTGATGCTATCCTCCCGGTTGAAGCCGAGCCAGCGGGAGGCATGCCAGGTGATGGCAAAGGTAATGCAGAGGAAGACAACGCAGACCAGCACCAGACCGGCCAGCTGAGAGTACTGCAACTTGTCCCAGTAGCCACCGGCAGTGGCGTTGGAGAAGGCGGTGTAGACCACCAGCCAGATGGTTGTTTTGTCATTCCAGCCAATCAGTGTCTTATGCCCCAGCACCCACTTGCGGAGCAGGGGCTGGCTGAGCTGACCGGCCACAAAGGGAAGCAGAATCTGGTAGCAGATTTTCAGCACTGTGTCCAGCCCCACCTGTGCACCGCTGCCATCTGTGGCAAAGAGCAGGCTGACCAGAAAGGGTGTGAGAAACACGCCCAGCAGGCTGGAGACAGAGGCAGAGCAGACAGCAGCCGGCACATTGCCACCCGCCAGCGAGGTGAAGGCGATGCTGCTCTGCACGGTGGAAGGCAGGCAGGCCACATACACCAGCCCCATATACAAGGCAGCCCCCACCAGAGGTTCGAATACCGGACGAAGCAGGGGGATGACTACCGGGAAGAAGACGAAGGTGAAGGCAAATACCATGCTCTGCAGGCGCCAGTTCAGGAGCCCCTCCACCACTGATTTGCGGGAGAGTTTGACGCCGTACAGGAAGAAAAGCAGCACGATGGCGGCATTTGTCAGGCCATCGAAAAAGACCATGCCTGCCCCATGACAGGGCAACACCAGGCCAAGCACCAAGCTGATGAGAATCCCCGTGGTGAAGGCATCGAAATAGTTGCGAATCTTGCCGAGGATTCCCATGGCTGCGGTGAGCTGGGGTTACTTGCGCGGAGGGAACTCGTAGGAAACGCGCCCGGTGGAGGCGTTGAACACGAGGTAGGCATCGAACTTCTTGCCGCTCTTGTGGCTGGTGAAGTCCTTGATAAGCTCAGTCTTGCCCTTGGTGAGCAGCTGCGTGATGGGTACGATGCCCAGCTCGATGTCGCACATGGTGCGGGGAATCACCAGCGGCTTGCGGGTCTTGCCATAGGTAAGGCCGCTGACATGCCAGGCACTTTCTGTCTCAATCAGGTCATATTCGCCCTTGCTCTTCACCTTTACCGGGCCGTGGTTGGTGCCTTTGCTCAGGTCTTCGGCCGCAGCAGATGCGGCGGTGAACTTCTTGTCAGCCTTATCCTTGCTGCCTTTCTGGCGAGCCTCACGGGGCGGGAATTCAAAGCCCACGTTGCCCTTTTTCTCATCGAGCACCAGGAAGGCATCGAATGCGCGGTTGGTGCGCTGGGACACAAAGCCGGTAATCAGCTCGCTCTTGCCCTCTGCCAGCACCTGGTGCAGTACCGACTCATCAATTTCTTTGCCGAGAATGATGCGGGACATGGTAAATCCCTTGCGGCCACCGGCCTGGGTAAATTCCGGCACGCTCCACTGCTTGTCATTCACCTGCAGCTCCAGCTCGCCCTGGTCTTTCACCAGAATGCGGCCTGCCACCTGGGCGGGGGCGTCCTCTACCTTGGCCTCGGTGCTGCGGTCGGAGTCAAAGTAGAATTCGGCCTTCCAGGTGCTGCGGGCGGTCTGGGGTTCCACCATGCGCAGACCGGCCTTGAAAGGCTTGCCGAACTTGGAGCGGAAACCGTCCATCACTGGCAGGGTGCCGGTGCTGATGAGCTCGATGAGCTGGTCATCGGTGAGGGTGAGCCCTGCATGCACACGGCGGATGCGGAACTTGCAGTTGTTGCAGGAAATGGCATCCACCCGGCTGCCGAGTCCCTTGGCGCCGCAGCTGGGGCAGGTGAGTTCAAGGTCGGGGTTTTTGCCGTTTTTCATGTAGTCGCGCACTGCTTCCACAATGTCGGTGGTGTAGGAGCGGATATCCTTCATGAAGGCATCGCGATTCAGCCGGCCGCATTCCATCTGCTTGAGGCGGTATTCCCACTCGCCGGTCAGCTCGGGGCTGGAAAGTGTGCTGAGGCCGATTTTTCCCAGAAGGTCAATCAGGTCCATGCCGCGGCGGGTGGCGATAAGCTCCTTGCCTTCGCGGGCAATGTATTCCTGTGTGATAAGGCCTTCGATGATAGCGGCACGGGTGGCCGGTGTACCCAGACCACGCTCTTTCATGGCATCGGCCAGGTCTTCATCCTCCACCAGCTTGCCGGCGGTTTCCATGGCGGTGAGCAGTGTGGCTTCGGTGTAGGCTGCGGGTGCCTTGGTCTGGTCGGCGGTGGCTTCCACCTTGCTGGCGGTCACTGCTTCCTTGGTGCTCACCGGGCAGAGCTCGTCCTTCTTGCGCTTGTCTGGGCCGTACAGAGCTCTCCAGCCCGGGGTGAGCATCACGCGGCCGTGGGTGTAGAAGTGGTCCTCCGCACCGGGGCTGGTAACCACCGTGGTGCGCTCGGTGTCCTCGTATTCGGCATTGGGCATGAACACGCCCAGGAAACGCTGCACCACCAGGGTGAAGATGCGGGCGGCATCACCCGTGAGCTGCACAAATTTACCCGTGGGGATGATGGCAAAGTGGTCGCTCACCTTCGAGCTGTCGAACACGCGTTTGTTGGGGCGCACACTCTTATTCTCCAGAATGCCGTTGGCATAGGGAGCAAACTCCGGCATGTTCTCAGCAATGGCGCCGACCGTGCGGGAAGCCACCTTCAGGTAGTCATTCGGCAGAAACTTCGAGTCCGTACGCGGATATGTCAGTACCTTGTGCTTCTCGTAGCACTCCTGGGCAATCTGCAGCGTGCGGCGGGCAGAGAAACCGAAGCGGTTGCTGGCCTCCTTCTGCAGGGAGGTGAGATCAAAGAGCAGGGGGGCCGGCATGGAAACCGGCTTGCGGGTCTCCTTCACGCTGCCGGTGCGGCCCTGGCAGCGGGCGGCAATGGCGGCGGCGGTCCCGGCATCCCACAGGCGCTCCTTGGTGCGCTGCGGGGCTTTCTCGTCCTTCTTCCATGCGGCATCGAACCAACGGCCCTCGTAGTGGCCACCCCTGGCGGTGAAGGTGGCGTGCACCTCGTGGTAAGTTTCCGGCGTGAAAGCCAGAATATCCTTCTGCCGGGCGGCCAGCAGCGCCAGCGTGGGGGTCTGCACGCGACCAGTGGGGGTGACATTGAAGCCGCCCACGCCGCTCTGCAGGGCAGTCAGTGCACGGGTGCTGTTCAGACCCACCAGCCAGTCCGATTCACTGCGGCACACAGCAGCATCGGCCAGATTCATCATTTCCTCATCCGTCTTGAGAGCATTCCAGGCCTCCAGAATCGAATCATCCGTCATGCTCTGCATCCAGAGGCGGCGAATCGGCTTCTTGATTTTGCCGAAACGGATGATATTGCGGAAAATGAGCTCACCCTCGCGCCCGGCATCGCATGCATTCACAATGCTGGTCACATCTTTGCCTCGGGCGAGCTTGAGCACCTTGCGCAGACGGTCGGCAGACTTATCGATGGGCTCCAACTCCATGGTGCGGGGCATCACGGGCAGATACTCCATCTTCCACGGCAGGCTCTTGCCATCCTCGGTCTGGGGCTTTTTCTGCTCCACCAGGTGGCCCACTGCCGAGGTGATAATCAGGGTATCATTGGAAAAACTCTGGCCGGAGTCATCCTTCTTGAACTTACCTAATTGCTTGCCCAGCACGCGTGCCAGATCGGCTGCTACGCTGGGTTTCTCGGCTATAATGAGAGTCTTGGACATGGCGGGAAAATTGTTGGCGCCCGAGGCGCTTCGCTGGGTTATATTAGTGACAGAAAAATAGGCTTTTTGTCAAGCTAAAAGCGCGTCACGATGCGGAAAGCCCGCATTTCCGCATAGAAAAAAAGCGACCCGGAAATTACCCCGGGTCGCTGGTAAAATCGGCAGTAGAAACGGCTTATTAATTGTAAGCAGATTCCACGCGGGCAGCCACATCCTTGTAGCCGTAGTCCACCTCGTAAATGGCCTTGAGCGTTTCCACACTCTTCTCCTTGTTGCCGGCTTCATCGTAGAGCACGCCAATCATGTACAGAACCTCCTTCTTGGTGTCATCCATGGTAAGGAGCTCCTTGTCTGCCTCCTGCAGCTGACGGATGGCCATATCCACCATATTCTTGGCGTGGTAGCACTTGCCGAGCATGAGCATGGACTTGATGCGGATGTTCGGGTTAGTGCGAGCACGCTGCAGGGCGGGAATAGCCTCGGTGTATTCGCCGGCATCAAACAGAGCCTGACCCAGCTTGAACTGCAGCTGGGCATCGGTCGGGTTGGCTTCCACACGGGCGCGGGCATCTGCCACCACAGCCTGGGCAATCTCCGCCTTGCGCTGGGCAAGTGTGGCAGCAGCTTCCTCGTTGGTCGGGTCGGCAGCAAGCACCTGTTCGTAATAAGCGATTTCAGCCTGCATAGCCTTTTCGTGCATGACCATGGCCTTGTCATTGAGCGCAACGTCGGCCTCGCCCCCCAGCTGGTATGCGTAGGCGTAGAAGGAGTAAGCGTTGGCGTAATCTTCCATCTGCTCGTATACGGAGGCAATATCCTTCACCACGGGAAGGTTGGTGGAATCAACCGCATACTGCTCGGAAAGCTGGGCAAGGCGGGCTTCAAGTTCAGCCCGGGTAAGACCCATCTTATCACCGCTTTCAAGGTCAGCGGTAGCGTTGGCGTTCTTCATCTTGCTGCGGAAGTCGCCCTTGCCTTCCCAGTTGCCCTGCTTCATGGTGGCGCGGGCAGAGCAATCCTTCTCACCACGCATGGCGATGGGATCAGTGGGGTCTACCTTGAGCACGCGGCGATAGGCATCTGCAGCTTCGCTGAACTGCTCATTCTTGATGTAGTGGTTGGCCAGCAGGTGCAGGTGTTTCTTGTCATTGGGCATGCCCTGGCAGATAGTCTCCAGAGCAAAAGCGGCTATTTCATGCAGGCCCAGGTCATTGGCAGCGGCAAAAAGAGCTTCGTTCGCCGTGACGGAGTAGGGGTCACGCTCCAGTTCGTCTTCAATGTTCACAAGTACGGACTCCGGATCCTTACGGGAAGTGGTGACACGCAGC
>JAZOTV010000126.1:0-6685 GCA_045657815.1 Akkermansia sp. | reverse complement strand
AAGGAGAGCTTGTCGGCCACCTTGAACTTCTTGGCAGCGGTCACGGAGTCACCACCACCCACGATGGAGGTGCAGTCGCTCTCGGCGAGGCATTCGGCGATAGCCTTGGTGCCCTTGGCGAAGGAGTCGAGCTCGAACACGCCCAGCGGGCCGTTCCAGAGCACGGTCTTGGCGCCCTTGAGGATGCCGCAGAACTCTTCGATGGCCTTGTCGCCGATGTCGATGCCCATGCCTTCGGCGGGCACGGAACCACCCTCAGCCCAGGGTGCGGTGCAGAACGTCTCTGCGCCTTCCTCGAACTTGAAGGTGTAGCGGGTGTCGGCGGGCAGCACGAAGGTCACGCCCTTGGCCTTGGCGTCGGCCAGAATCTGGTTGGCGAGGTCGAGCTTGTCGGCCTCAATCTTGGAGTTGCCTACATCGTGGCCCTGGGCAGCCAGGAAGGTGTTGGCCATGGCGCCGCCGATGATGAAGGTCTGGCTCTTCTCCATGAGCTTGGAGAGCACCTGAATCTTATCAGAAACCTTGGCACCACCCATGATTACCACGAAGGGCTGTTCGGGGGAGCTCAGCTTGCCCTCGAGGTACTCCAGCTCGCGCTCGATGAGGAAGCCCATGGCGGACTTCTCGGCGAAGTGGGTCACACCCTCGGTGGAGGCGTGGGCGCGGTGGGCGGAGCCGAAAGCGTCGTTCACGTACAGAGTGGCGTTGCCCAGCAGAGCCTTGGCGAACTCGGGGTCATTCTTCTTCTCCTTCTTGTCGAAGCGCACGTTGTCGAGCAGCATCACATCGCCATCCTGCAGGGCGGCGCGGGCAGCCGTGGCAGCCTCACCAATGGTCTCGGGAACGAAGGCAACGGGCTTGCCCAGGTGCTGGGAAAGGCACTCGGCAGCAGCGGCCAGGGAGAACTCAGCCTGGTAGCCGGTACCCTCGGGGCGGCCCAGGTGAGAGCAGAGAACAAGGCGGGCGCCGTTCTCGAGCAGGTACTTGATGGTGGGCAGAGCGGCCACGATACGGGCGTCGTTCGTGATCTTACCATCCTTCATGGGCACGTTGAAGTCAACGCGCATGAGCACTTCCTTGCCGGCGACGTCGAGGTCGCGTACAGTGAGTTTAGCCATAGTTACTAATATATATTGGGTTGAATTTTTAGCGATTGATTGCTTGAGGCAATTGTTTCGTGCGGCGTATTTTAGCGAAAAATCCCCGATATTCAAGGCTAAATGCTCGTTTTTGCATTAAAATTTAGTGAAATTAGCTTGCCAATGTAAATTATTGTGCTAGAGTATGAGACAGTATGGGTGGCAAATACCGCAAGAAGAAGGAGGTTGAGATGACATTCCGCCGGCATTCCCGGCCGCAGCAGCGTGCCGCGCGCCGTTTGGCTGTGTCGAGCGTATGGGGGCTGCTGGCCATCGTTGTGGCTGCCCTGCCGCTGGCATCGTGGGTGCGGCTGTGGCAGGCTGGGGAGCAGGTGAACTGGGTGCCGGCGCTGCTGGGCACGGGCTTCATGCTGCTGGTGAGTGTGCTGTGTATGCGCGCGGCCTATCGGCGGCTGCAGAGTCACCGCTGAGTGGCGTTTTCTAATTGATTTTCAAGGCGCATGCAGGGAGTTAGCATCTTCTCTGCATGCGGAGATGGGCAGAGCGAGGCATCGGGGTGCTGAAAGCCCTGTTTGAGACAGCCTGGAATTACCTGGGCAGCCTGGCGGCGGTTTGTTTGTTTGCTGCGGTTCTGGGGCTGGGGATTTACCATGCCGTTATGTATGACGGTGATTTGCGCTGCTATTGCTATGCCGGTGTGTATAACCCGGTGGGGGCAGAGGAACCGCAGGGTATTCAATTGCTAGGGCGGGATGCTGCCCCCGGGGTGGCGCACGTGCGCATGGAATATGATGGCCAGGGTAAATTGCAGCGCATGAAATCGTTGGATGCCAATGGTTATGTGCGTGCTTTGCCCGGCAGCCGGGTGGCGGAGCAGCGGCTGCAGTATGATGCAGATGGCCGCCTTAGCCGGCGCGAGAATCGGGACGCTGCCGGGGCACTGGTGGATGATGCTCAGGGCGTGGCGGTGCGGGAGTTCGCTTACGATGCCGCCGGGCGGCATATCCGCAGTCAGTTTCGGAATGCGGCGGGTGCCCTCGTGTCGCCCCGTTTTCCGGGATATGCAGAATGCCGCATCAGTTACGATGCCGAGGGGCGCCCTGAGCGCATTCTGCATCTGGATGCCGTGGGGCGCCCTGCTCCGAATGCCCAGGGGGAAGAGCTGGTGCAGTATTGGTACGGGGCGGATGGCAGGGTGCAGCGCAGTAATCTGGTGGGCGGCGCACTGGCCGAAAATGTGCATGGTATAGCTACTGAGGTGCGCGAGGAGCAGGAACATGGCTCCCACTGCAGCTGGCAGGACGCCAGCGGAAATCCTGTAGAGCACCCGCAGGTGGGGGCTGTTGCCTTGCGGCGGGAGAATAAGGAAGCCCTGCATCTTGAACGGTGCTGCCTGCTGGGGGCAGACGGTGAGCAGCAGTCCACGTGCCGCGCTTGTGCTGAGCATATGGTGCGGCTGAACAGCTGGGGCCTGCCGGAGTGGGAATTTTATGGCGGTGCAGATGGCTTGCCTGCGATTAATCGCGCCCTGGGGTATGCCGAGCGCGTGTGCCTTTACGATGCTGCAGGAAAGCTGCAGCGGGAGTATTTCTGGGATGCTTCGGGAAATCCTGCCCCGCTTTGCGAACGGCTGCATACCACCACCGCCGCGGGAAATTATGTCCTGTCTCTGCATGCAGACGGAAGCACCTCAGTGCAGCCGGAGGAATGCGCGTCTTTACGGAGCCGGTGAAATGGTTTTTTGATTGAAATCCTACCCGGAGATGTGTAGTATAGATGCCATGAAATGCTCCCTGACAATGCTGGGCACCGGCAATGCGGCGGTCACCCGCTGCTATAATACCTGCTTTGCTGTGCGGAATGGTACGCAGTATCTGCTGACGGATGGCGGTGGTGGTAATGGTATCCTTGCACGCCTGGAGCAGGCCCGGATTCCGCTCTCCGGGATTCATGAGATTTTCCTGACTCACACGCATACCGATCATATTTTCGGTGTGGTGTGGGTGGTGCGCATGATTGCCCAGGCTATGAATGCCGGCAAGTATGAGGGCACCCTGCGCGTGTATGGGCATGAGGAAGGCCTGCAGAGTCTGGAGATGATTTGCCGTGCTACTCTGCCCGGCAAGGTCACGGCTCATTTCGGGCTGGATATTCTTTTCTGCCCGCTGAAAGATGGTCAGCCGTTTTCTATGGCCGGCATGCAGGCGGTGGCATTCGATATCGGCTCTACCAAGGCCCGGCAGTTCGGGTATCGTATCATACTGCCGGATGGGCAGCGCTTCGTCTGCCTGGGGGACGAACCCTACAATGAACGCAACGAGGCGCTCTGTCGCTCCGCGGACTGGTTGCTCTGCGAGGCGTTCTGTCTCCATGCCGATGCCGGGGTATTCAAGCCCTATGAGAAGCACCACAGCACCGCGCTCGATGCCGGGCGCCTCGCCGCAGCTCTTGGCGTGAAGCACCTCGTCCTTTACCATACCGAGGACTCCACTTTGGCAAATCGCCGCTCCGCATACTCTGCAGAGGCTGCTCAGAACTTCAACGGCACGATTCATGTGCCAAATGATGGTGAAATCCTGCTTTTAGAGTGATTTTGTTGAATTGGCTTTATTTTTCAAAAATCCTGCAAGTTATTAACTTGCAGGATTTTCTGCTTAAAAAGAGCCTGAAATAAGCCATTCTGGCGGCGATGAAGCGTTTGTTCCGGGGGATTGTGCAGCGATTTTTCTCTCAGAATGGTGTTTCTGCACCCCGAGGGCAGGGGGACGGGCCGCAGGCTGTTTCAGGGGGCTGAAACAGGGTGTTTGACCCTGTTTTATAGAGAAAAGGGAAAGGCGGCTGGGGCTCGAAGTGTTGCAACTTCTAGAAAGATAGCGCATAATGAGTTTTAGACGGTTAGGTGTAAGTACAGCGGAAAAGATTCCGGATTTTCGCGAATTCGTTTAAAAATCGGGGAATCCGGACTTGGGGTACATGTTTGTCATCCAGCTTGATTGTGTGGCTGTTTAGTAGGGCTCGGGTGGTTTTCTGCGCGTTGCTTGCCACAGGTGCTTAAAATCTCCTGAAATGCTGGCTTGTGAAACTTTATAAGAAATAGACAGTAAGAGCGCAGCAGAAATTATAACACCGGGTGTAATTATACCGAAAACAGGGCAGAATAGGCCGTTTTTCGGGGGTGAGAAAGGGCGTAAAATGGCAGATTTAGACACCCGAATTTCACTTTGTCAGCTGTCTATATTTGGGGTTGCAGGTGGGGTTCTGCTGTGGTAAGGTTAGCGGCAACGAGATAAGTAACTGATATGCCCCCCGTTAAGAGAGACGCGAGTAAGAGACCGGTGACCTTCTGGCTGAATGCAGAGCTGCACGCCAAATTTACGCACCTGGTGAAGGAACGAGGCGACAGTATGTCTGAGCTGCTGACCCGCTTTATCGAGGAGGTAACCAAGTCTGTGCAGCTGACTCCGAAGGAAGCCGCCGAGCTGGATTCCTGGTTCCGCAGCCGCGGGTTGCGCTAAGTTTTTCGTACCATATTTCAACATGACCATGTCGGAAGAACTGAATCAGAGCGCACGCAAGCCGTCCTGGCTGAAAGTGAAATTGCCGAAGGGCAGGGTGTTCAAGGATGTGCAGCACCTCATCAAGGATAACGGCCTGGTGACCGTCTGCGAGGAGGCCATGTGCCCCAACCGGGGAGAGTGCTGGAGCCATGGTACCGCCACTTTCATGGCCTGCGGCGATGTATGCACCCGCGCCTGCGGGTTCTGCGCCACCCGCACCGCCAAGCCCAGACCCCTCGATCCGGAGGAGCCCCGCAAGATTGCCGAAAGCGTGGCGCACATGAAGCTGAACCACGCTGTGGTGACCATGGTGACACGCGATGACCTGAAGGATGGCGGCGCCGCCCACATGGCCGAAATCATTTGCCGCATCCGCGAGCTCAGCCCGGAGACCGTGCTGGAGGTGCTCACCTCTGATTTTAATGGAAACGAGGAGGCTCTGGCCATGGTCATGGAGGCCGCCCCGCATATCTTCAATCACAACCTCGAGACCGTAGAGCGCCTGTCGCCGATTGTGCGTTTCCGTGCCAAGTATCGCGTGTCGCTGCGCATGCTCCAGCGTGCGCTCGAAATGGCCCCTGGCCGCGTGGTGACCAAGAGCGGCATCATGCTGGGCTTGGGAGAAACCCGCGAGGAAATTGAGCGCGCCATGGATGACCTGCGCGAACACGGCGTGACTGTGCTCACTATGGGGCAGTACCTGCGCCCCTCTCCCCGCCACCTGCCGGTTATCGACTACATCCGCCCCGAGGTGTTCGACGAGCTGCGCGAGGTTGCGCTTGGCAAGGGATTCCGCCATGTGGCCAGTGGCCCGCTTATCCGCTCCTCCCACCACGATGCCGCCTTCCGGCCCGAGCTGGATATCATGGAGGCCATGAACGCCTACCTCGCCAGCAGGAAGTAATCATCGGTATAAATATTTCCCCGCCGCGCAACTTTTCATACGGTTGCGCGGCTTTTTATTCGCTAAACCAGCTTCTCTGAGGGCCGTCTCCGGAAATTTTGCTGTACATGTGGGTGGAAAACAAGTAAAATCAGCGTGTGGCGGCGTACAGACATAGCCACAATAACGAGACAACCAGTGTACCACAATGGCTGAAGAAAGCACGATGAACCCCATGGAAGCCCTTGAGGCTTTGTACGGAAGCGATACCTTTGGTATCAAGACAATGGAGAAGTATCTCTCCAAGAGCGCTTTCAAGAAGATGATGCAAACCATCCAGATGGGTGGTAAGCTGGATATGAGCATTGCGGATGAAGTGGCCCAGGCCATGAAGGTGTGGGCTCTTTCCAAGGGTGCCACGCACTACACGCACTGGTTCCAGCCCCTTTCCGATGCCACCGCCGAGAAGCATGACTCCTTCGTGGAGCCGGATGGCAAGGGCGGCATGATTTTCGAGTTCACCGGCAAAAATCTCATCCAGGCCGAGCCGGATGCCTCCTCTTTCCCCAGCGGCGGTATCCGCGCCACCTTCGAGGCCCGTGGCTACACCGCCTGGGACCCCACCAGCCCGGCTTTCATCAAGCGCACGGCCAGCACGGTGACCCTCTGCATTCCTACCGCCTTCTGCTCCTACACCGGTGAGGCGCTGGACAAGAAGACCCCGCTGCTGCGCTCCATGGTGGCTGTTTCCCAGCAGACCAAGCGCGTGCTGGCCTGCTTCGGTATCACCCCCAGCACGGTGGATACCAACCTGGGCGCCGAGCAGGAATATTTCCTGATTGACCGCGACCTTTACATCCAGCGCCCGGATCTCATCGAGACCGGCCGCACCCTCTTCGGCTGCCTGCCGCCCAAGCACCAGCAGATGGAAGACCACTACTTCGGTTCCATCAAGGAGCGTGTGCTGGAGTTCATGACCTCCGTGGACCATGCCCTGTGGGCGCTCGGTGTGCCCTCCAAGACGCGCCACAACGAGGCCGCCCCCGGCCAGTTTGAAATCTGCCCGCTGTTTGAACCCTGCAATGTGGCTGTGGACCACAATGTCATCATCATGGACATTCTGGAGCGCCAGGCCCTCAAGTTCA
>JAZOTV010000125.1:0-9344 GCA_045657815.1 Akkermansia sp. | reverse complement strand
TTGCCCATGTTCCACCAGGCGGCATAGGCCGGATTGGGGATGAAGCCGGCAATCTTGTTTTCCGGGTAGCCGATGTCTTTCAGGAACTTCTGCCACACGGTCTCCAGGCCGGCGGTGACGAGTACATGCGTGTAACCGGCCAGAGCCAGGCGGTCCAGCTCCTGCTCCCAGCGCCGGGTGTCCCAGTGGGTGCAGGTGTAGCTCAGGGTGCAGTAGTTATAGGCATAATTGAAGGGCAGGGCCTTGGGAACCGTGATGCTCTTTTCCGGCACAACAAAGGAGGCTGCGCTGGTGTTGTCTCCGTTCCATGAAAGGTGGACTCTGGCAATTTTTCTGAGATAATAGCCATAGGCCCGGATGCATTCGGATACACTGGGTGCCTTGATATGCAGCATACCTTCCTTGCCGGAGATGGTGGCTGTTTTGCCTTTGGCGATGGAAAATTGAACCTTGGAAGCGAAATCCGGTGTGACTCGCTGCACAAGCTCTATGGCCGGCTGCGTCTTTTCTGCTGCTGCGCAGGGCGCGTAAACAGCAACCAGCGCCGGGATGGCGCTGGTTGCTGCAAGGAACGCCGTATGGAGACGGTTGTTCATGCTTGTAGATTGCTCCGGGTGTTACCAGAGCTTGATGTTGGAAATATTATCTTCGTTTTCAGCGTCGCGGTTGGTGCTGTCGCCCTGACCATCGGGGCCCTGTGAGAAGATATCGAAGTCGGCGTTGATGCCGGAGCCGGTCTTGCCGCGCTCATCCTCAGCCTCGCAGCCCAGGCGGTAGCGGTAGGGCTTACCCCAGGGATCTACTACCACGAACACCTTGCGCTTGCCCTTATCCTTGGTGCGGATAGAGGCACGCAGCACGGGAATGCCCTCGCCTTGTTCAGCCGCTTTCGTGTTCTTGATGACGGTGAAGGTGGGGCAGTAGGGCATGCGGGTCACGCCGTTCTCATCGTCGGGCTCGCCGTCGCCATCATAGTCGCAGGAGAGCGCCTGGTACATGATGCTGGAGCTTTCCTCGTCACCGCGAGCGAAGGGCAGCAGGCCGCCGTTGTCGGTGCGGTATTCATTCATGGCTGCTTCCAGCAGGGAGATTTCGGTCTCTGCTTTGTTCTTGAGCTTCTTGTTCTGGTAGCTGGCCACAGCCACCCACATGCCGGAGGCCAGCATGGCGAGAATGGCCACAGCCACCAGGATTTCAACGAGGGTGAAGCCCTTGCCTGTCTGTCTGTTCAGTTTCATGTTCGGGACAGCCTGGTGTGAAGGATTACACGTTCTTGATGATTTCCATCATCGGCATGAACATGGCGAGCACGATGCTACCCACCACAACAGCCAGGAACACAATCATGAGCGGTTCGAGCATGGCGGTGAGGGCGGTTACGGAGTTGTCCACCTCTTCGTCATACACCTCAGCCACTTTCATGAGCATGTCCGGCAACTGGCCGGTTTCCTCACCCACGTCCACCATGGAAATCATCATGGGCGGGAATACGCCGCAGGCACTCATGGGGGTTACGATGGACTCACCCTCGCGCACGGCATCGTGAATCTTGGTCACGGCATCGGACACAATCACATTGCCGGCGGTGTCGCGGGTGATGAGCAGAGCCTGCAGAATCGGCACACCGGAGGAAACCAGCGTACCAAAGGTGCGGGAGAAACGGGCTACGGAGCTTACGCGGGTCAGATCACCAATCTTGGGGGTCTTGAGGACGAGTGCATCCACAGCGCGGGCACCCTTGGGGGTGCGTTTCCAGATGGCCGTGCCCACGATGCCGGCAACCACGAGGCCGAGGAACAATACTGCATTCGGCACAAATGGCACGAGCGAATCCATCATGCACTTGTCAGAGAAGTTGAACACAAATTCGGAGAGCGCCGGCAGCTCCATGTTCTGGCCTTCGAACATTTCCTTGAACTTGGGCACGATAACCAGCATGAGGAAGGTCAGAATGCCTACAGCAATGAACATGATGATGCAGGGATAGACCATGGCGGAGGTAATCTTGGAACGCAGGCGGTTTGCCTTTTCCTGGTATTCGGCCAGACGCTTGAGCACCACTTCCAGCACACCGCCGATTTCACCGGCCTTCACCATGTTCACAAAGAGCTTGTTGAACAGCTTGGGATAAGCGGAAAGAGCCTCAGAGAAGGTGGAACCACCCTGTACGGATTCGCCCAGTGCCACGATGGTGGCGCGCAGGTTCGGGTTGGGTTCCTGCTTGCTGAGTACGTTGAGACTCTGCAGCAGCGGCAGGCCGGCATCAATCAGCGTGGCGAGCTGGCGGGTGAACACCATGAGCTCCTTCTGCTTCACGGCTGCACCGGCCTTGCCCTTGGCGCCATCCTTCTTTGCCTTCTTGCCTTTTTCTTTCTTGGCATCCTTTTTCTTGGCAGCAGGAGCCCCGCCCTTGGACTCCTCGCATTCGCGCACGAGTAGTCCCTGGGCGCGTACCATTTCCATGGCGGCTATTTTGCTGTCAGCTGTGACAAAGCCTGTCTTTTCAGCGCCGTTCTGGTCGAGCGCGGTGTATTTGAAATTAGGCATAGTGTTGAGTAAGTTTGTAGGAAAGATTCGTTATGATGAAAAAATAGCAGATGTATGCGGATGCGTCAAGCCATTAGGTATATTTGAGCACTTCTTCAATGGTGGTGTTGCCTTCGAAGATGTTCTGGACGCCATCCTGGCGCAGGGTGGTCATGCCCAGCTCGATAGCCTTCTGCTTCAGCACGATGGAGGGCACGTTCTGCGTGATGAGTTCCTTGATGGGGTCGGTCACGTTCAGCAGCTCGTGGATGCCCTTGCGGCCCTTGTAGCCGGTGTTGGAGCACTTGTCGCAGCGGGCACCGGTGAAGAACTGCTGCTGCCCAATGAGCTGCGGGTTGATACCCAGCTGCTGCAGCAGGGCGTTCGAGGGCTTGTAGGGGGTCTTGCAGTACGGGCAGATAGTACGCACCAGACGCTGACCCAGCACGCCCAGCAGGGTGGCGGCCAGCAGGAAGGGCTGCACGCCCATGTCCACAAAGCGGGTCACGGCACCGGCGGCGTCATTCGTGTGCAGGGTGGAGAGCACAAGGTGACCTGTCAGAGCTGCCTGAATGGCAATCTGGGCGGTGTCCTTATCACGAATTTCGCCCACCAGAATGCGGTCCGGGTCCTGACGCAGGAAGGCGCGGAGCACACGCGGGAAGGTCACGCCAATGGCCTCGTTGATGGGTACCTGCACAATGCCGTCGATGTCATATTCCACGGGGTCCTCGGCGGTGAGGAGTTTGGAGTCCTCCGTATTCACCTCGCGCAGAGCGGCGTAGAGGGTGGTGGTCTTACCAGAGCCGGTGGGGCCGGTCACCACGAAGATGCCGTTGGGCTTGTTCACCGTGTCGATGATGTACTCATGCAGGTGGGGGGAGAGGTTCAGGTTATCCAGGTTGAGGCTCACGCTGTTGCGGTCGAGCACACGCATTACCACGGATTCGCCGTACTGGGTGGGCAGGGAGTTCACACGCATGTCCACACCGGCTTCACCCACCTTCATTACGATGCGTCCGTCCTGCGGCACGCGGCGTTCGGCAATGTTCATGCCGGCCATCACCTTCACGCGGGAAATCACGGAGTTGGCCAGGTGCACGGGGGGCGGGGCCATTTCATACAGGGCGCCGTCCACACGGTAGCGAATCTTGAATTCGGTCTCGAACGGCTCCAGGTGAATATCGGAGGCCTTCTCCTTGATGGCCTGCATAATCACCAGGTTCACAAACTTGATAACCGGGGCGGCGTTGGCTTCCTCTGCGCCGTCCTGGCTGCCTACGCTCATGGTGTCCAGCTCGGCCAGCAGGTCACCCATGGCGGCCTCGGCGCCGCCGTAGCATTCGGTGATGCGGGCGCGTACCTCATAATCTGCGGCTACGTACAGGTAAATATCCTGCCCTGTGGCAATGCGCAGGTCATCCACTGTCTGCGGGTTCAGCGGATCCTCAAGGCAGACATACAGGCCTTCGCCCTCGCGGTATTCGACGGGCAGGGCGCCGTGCAGGCGGGCCAGGCCGCCGGGCAGCATGTTGAGCACTTCCTGAGGCGGGGTGAACTCTGCCAGGGAGATATACTGGGCACCCACCTCCATGGCGATGACATTCCAGTAGTCCTCCGGTGCGCTGATGATACCGAAATCAATCAGCGTTTCCCACAGCTCCTTGCCACTGTTGGACATTTCGTCCATCACGTCCTTGGCAACGGAACGCTCCAGCATGCCGTTGTTGATGAAAACATCAATTGCAACCTCGTTGTTCATATCTGTAGTAATGTGTTGTGGGATAGTGGTTTAGCTGGCGTCGCCGGTGGTTACGCGGATGATTTCCTCGGCAGAGGTGAGGCCGGCCAGCACCTTGCGGATGCCGTCCTCGCGCAGGGTGCGCATGCCGAGCTCGCGGGCGCGCTTGCGCAGCTGGGCAGAGGTGAGGTCGGAGTTGATGAGTCCTCGCACATCATCCGTCACTTCAAAGATTTCGAAGATGCCCAGACGGCCCTTCATACCCTTGCCGCGGCATTTGTCGCAGCCGCCGGGGCGGGGCACTTTTACCGCGCGGGTGATGTCAATGCCCAGTGTGGAGGCCTGTTTCTGGGTGAGTTCGCCATCCACCTTGCAGGAGCAGAGGCTGCGGCACAGACGCTGGGCCATGATGGCGCGCACTGCGGAGGCGATGAGGAAGCGGTCCACACCCATATCTGCCAGACGCGCCACGGAAGAGGGAGCATCGTTCGTATGCAGGGTGGAAAGCACGAGGTGACCGGTCATAGCTGCCTGGATGGCGATGCTGGCGGTCTCCCCGTCTCGAATTTCACCAATCATGATGATGTTCGGGGCCTGGCGGAGCATGGCGCGCAGGGCTGCGGCGAAGGTCATGCCGATTTCGGAGCGAATCATCACCTGGTTGATACCGCTCATTTCGTATTCCACCGGGTCTTCAGCGGTGATAATCTTCTTGTCCGGGCGGTTCAGGTGGTTCAGACAGGCGTACAGCGTGGTGGTCTTACCGGAACCGGTGGGACCCGTCACCAGAATCACGCCGTCCGGCAGGGTGACCAGTCGGTCGAAGGTGGCTTCATCGTCGGAAAGGAAGCCCAGCTGCGGCAGCCCCAGCGCCAGGGCGGATTTATCCAGAATACGCATTACCACGGATTCGCCGTGGTTGGTGGGCACGGTGCTCACACGGAGGTCGATATGGGCGCCATCGCGCAGGTCCATTTCGATACGGCCGTCCTGCGGCACGCGTTTTTCGGCAATGCTCATGGAGGTGCTCATTACCTTGAGACGCGCCACGATGGGCCCGAGCAGCTTCTTCGGGTGGTTGGCAACCTCTACCAGGCGGCCGTCCACACGGAAACGCAGGCGCACGCGGTCTTCCATGGGCTCGATGTGAATATCGGAGGCGCGCATCTCGTGCGCATCGTTGAACATGTTATCCACCAGCTCAATGATGGGTCCTTCGGTATCTCCCTTGGCGTACTGCTTCTTCTCCGGGTAGTACTTCTCCAGAGCCTTCATCAGCAGCGGCTCGGCCGTCACAAAGAAGCTTACATCGCGGCCCAGGAACTGCGGCAGGCTGTCCATGGTCTGCATGTCGAAGGGGTCGCAGATGGCTACCTGCAGGGAGAACCCGTCATCCCCCAGCGGCAGGAATTTCACGCGGCGGGCAAGGTCGCCCTTCACTGTGGCAATGATAGCGGGGTCAATCTCGAAGCTGGTAACATCCACGTATTCCAGCCCGGAGTTGTTGGCTGCCACCTGGGCAATGTATTCGTGGGTCAGGTAATTGTTTTCGACCAGGTGTTCAATAATGTTATCCAGAGGAGAGAGCTGCATGCGGATAGAATCGAGAGTCATCTCATCGATTGCACCGGCTTCTACCAGGAGCTGCAGGAGAAAGTCTTCGTTCGAGTACACGGCGGTAAGGTGGTAAAATGAATAACGCTGCGTGGGTATAGTCTACGCCTGTTTTGCAGTCTACACCAAACATTCCCGCGCGTCAATCTCTCAGTTTGTAAACTCGGCTTTTTTTGCCGCTTTTTTTGACTGTATGGAGCAGATTTGCTGACATTGCTGAAATTTTGCTTGTCGGGATGCCGTATGCGTGCTATAAGCGCCCGCGAACCATGAATAGTCGGGTATACACCACCGTATTTGCTGCTCTTTTGCTTGTTCCGGCGCTGGCCGTGGATGAGCCGGAGGAGGATATTGTGCCCGCAGAGCCTGAAACGGAGATTTCTCCTGCGGCGGAAGCTGCCCTGGAGGCTGCATGGGAAAAACTTGACCAGCTGGTGCAGTTGCTGGAGGCTGTGGAGGATGCCGGTAGCGCTGCGGCCCTGGCTACGCAGATTGGAGCTCTCTACACGGAATTGCGCCAGGAGGATGTTTCCGTTTTTGCCGATGAGGATATGGAGTTGGTCGCGGCTGAATTTGATGAGATTATCCGGCGCCTGGATGCGGAGCTGGTGCGCTTGGCAGATGCCGCCTGCTACGGCTGCGCAGAGCTGGCGGAGTATTGCGACCTGTCTGAGCAGATGTCGGAGCATATACCAGGGCCGGAGGTGAAGCCCGCCCCGGTGGAGAAAGCGGAATCTCCCGCACCGGAGGCTGGTACGGAATCCCCGCTGCGCTGATTGGGACTCACTTTCCGCCCATGCTCTGCAACATGGCGGCAGGATTTGGCTCTCGGCCCATGAAATCGCGGAATAGCTCGTTCGCGGGTCTGCTGCCGCCCGGTGTCAGAATGTAATTGCGGTACTCTGCCCCGGTCGCGGGATTCAGAATGCCCTCTGCCCGGAAGCGCGAGAAGGCGTCGACCGCCAGCAGCTCAGACCAGAGGTAGGTGTAGAAACAACCGGCATATCCCGGAGTCATGGTGTGGGTGGTGGTGCGCAGCTCGCAGGGGAGGGTGCAGGTGTAGGGTAGCTGCCAGGGCGCCAGCAGCTCTGCCGCGGCTTCATCCAGCGGACGGTCTTTGAACTTATCTGCATAGTGCATGTTCATCTCCAGGTCCAGCTTTGCTGTGTGCAGCATCTGCATGGTGGGCAGAAGTGATTTCTTCCTGCGGCTGGAGACCAGTTTCGCTGCCAGCTCGGCGGGCAGGGGCTCATCTGTCCGGAAATGGCGGGCAAAGGTGGCCAGCGCCTCCGGTTCCCATATCCAGAGTTCCTGCAGCTGGCTGGGCATTTCCAGAAAATCCTGCTCTACGCTCATGGCGTGCTGCCCCGGCAGCGGCGGCTGCGCCAGCAGCATGTGCATCAGGTGCCCGAACTCATGGAAAAGAGCATATAAATCCCCGTGGTGCAACAGGTGCCCCTGCTGCCCTGGAGGAGTGATATTGGCCATCAGCGCCGCCAGATTCGCCTCCCGTGGTGAATCATCCGCACGCGGGATGGCCAGCTGCAGCGGCATGCACCAGGCTTCTCCCTGTTTTCCGGGGCGCGGGTACAAATCCATGTAGAAGGAACCGATGTGCCGCCCGCTGGCTGTATCGTGCACGGTGAAGGCCCGCACCAGCGGGTGCCATACCTCCACCACCCCTGCCGGGCCGGATTCGCCGCGGGCGGGGCAGTGCACCTTCTGCTCCGTGATGCGGATGCCCAGCAACTTTTCCCATAGCCGCAGCATGCCGCCTATCACGCGCTCCCCCTGGAAATAGGGCGAGAGCTGCTCTATCTGGAAATCTTCTCCATCGGCAGGAATATCCTTGGCATAGTATAATTCATTCCAGGGCTCAATGCGGGTGATGCATTCTCCCTTCACCCGGCTCAGGGCCGCCAGGTACTCCGCCACCTCGGCATCGAAGGCTGGTTTGTAGGCGGCCATGAGCTGGTCGACAAAAGCCAGCGCCTTTTCCGCCGTTCCCATCATGCTGCGGGCCGCCTGCATGTCTGCAAAATGCCGGTAGCCCAGCAGTTCTGCCTGCTCCTGGCGCAGCTCCATGGCGCGGCGCAGCAGCGGTTCATTGTCCACCGCCCGTGCCGTGCCCGGGCTGCTTATCCCCTCCCAGCACCGGCGGCGGGTTTCCTCCACGTGGCAGTAGGTCATCACGTCCATTGCCGGGCACATCATCAGATCTACCAGCCAGGCCGGGGCGTCTTCTGTACCGATCCCCAGTGCCCGGGCTGCGGCGGCAGATTGCTCCATCCATTCAGCCGGCATGCCTGCCAGCTCCTGCGGGTCAGTAATCACCAGCTTCCAGGAAGTCAGGGCTCGCTCCAGATTTGCGCTGAACTGCTGGCGGAGCTGGTGTAATTCCTTTTCGATGCGTGTTTTGCGCCCCTGTTGTTCGGCGCTCAGCCCGGCGCCACTGTTCCTCAGCTTCTCCAGCACCTGCTGCACATAGCGCTGCTTCTCCGGTTCCAGTTGCGCTACCCAGGGTGCCTTCGCAGCCTCCATCAGCACATCCTCCACCCGCCTTTCGCCAATGCGTTCGGCACTGAATCGCACCACTGCTTCCATCATCATCTGCTGCGCCTTCTGCAGCTCAGCCGTAGGCCGGGTCATCATCAGGTGCCCCACCAGCGTCTGCACCTGTTGCAGCTGTTCTCCCACTCGCACATAGGCCACAAAGGTATTCTCGAAGGTGTACTCCTCCGGCTGCAGGGCACAGATGGCCTCCAGCTGCCGCCGCGTTTCTGCCAGGGCGGCCTGCGTGTCCGGCATCACCTGCTCCGGAACCATGGCTGACCAGCTCGGCCACCCCGCCGCTCGGAAAAACGGTCGCTCCGCCGCAGCATCCTGCACCAGGCAGATGCCGCACACACACGCCAGACCCCATGTCAGCACATTCTTCATACCCGCATCCTACACCATTCCCCTCCGGGAAGCAATCTCATTTGCATGACAAAACAGTTTCATTTTTCGCTTGCATCCCGCCCCCTACTTCTGTACACTCCGCGTGGGGCTGTAGCTCAGCGGTTAGAGCAGGGGACTCATAATCCCTTGGTCGCGGGTTCGAACCCCGCCGGCCCTATTGCCAAAGGCTGCATTCCTGAAATTGAGGGGATGCAGCCTTTTTCTATTTATGCGCTGATATTTAACGAATTGCGGAGTCCTTAATTATTAAAAAGAATGTATATTAAAAGGCTCAAAACGCGCTGATTTTGCCCTTTCTTACTCCCCGGGGACTCTAAAGGACTGGGGTCGCGGCATACAATAAACCCTTATTTTATTGCAAGGGATTAATGATGAGTGGATTGGATAAAAGTATATGGTTTACCCCTCTCAAATAAATGTGGTGTTGATAATGAATGCGTTATGAATCTGACCCATAAAAAGACTATACTTTTGCCCCTTTTCCAGCCCGGAAATCGGCAAG
>JAZOTV010000124.1:0-4994 GCA_045657815.1 Akkermansia sp. | reverse complement strand
CCCAGACAGGCGGCACTGGAGGTGAGCAGCAGGAGTAGCAGATACCAGTTCACCTGGTCAGAGAGGGCATTGAGCCCCATGAGCAGCCATCCTTCCAGCACACCGGAGTACATAGAAAAGGGTACAGCGCCGGTGCCGCCGTTGCAGTAGATGAACCAAAGCTGAAAATCATCGTTATGCAGGCTGATAGGTGACAGAAAGAGAATCAGAATCCATGCTGCGGCAAGTGGCAGGCATGCGGACAGAAAAGGATGTTTCCGGAAGAAATCGTTCATGCTGGTAAATGTGGTTTCATTTGCTGCCGCGCAGGGTCTGCCCGTTGTCCGGTGCGATGAAGCGGTCTGCGGGAATATGGTTGTTCTTCAGGGCCTGGGAAAGGTCATTCAATGTTTCCTGGTAGCCTTCGTTGGCCAGCTGCCAGGTGCCGAAGTGGCAGGCGATGGCTTGCTTCGGCTGCAGCTGCTGGAATGCCTCTACCGCTTCGGCGGGGGAGATGTGGCCGTTGCGTATCCAGTCCGGCTTGTAGGCGCCGATGGGGGGCAGGGCTACATCCGGTGAGCCGAGGCGAGCCCGGATATCAGCAAAGCAGTTAGATTTTGCAGAGTCTCCGACGTAGTAAATGGAGGGGCCATCGGTGGCTTGCAGGTAGAAGCCACACCAGAGCGACCGGTTGCGGGTGTAGGTTTTGCGGTAGCGGTTGCTCCAGTGTTTTGCCGGGGTAAGGGTGATTTTCAGGCTGCCGTGCTGCACACTTTCCCACCAGTCAGCCTCAATGATGCGCTGGTTTTCCCCACAGTGGTATTTAACCAGATTTCCCAGACCCAGCGGCACGATGAAGAGGGGATTATGCTCCTTGGCCAGCTGCCGGACAGTATCGGCATCAAAATGATCGTAATGGTCATGGGAGAGCAGGCAGATATCAATTTTCGGCAGCTCCCCCCAGGCGATGCCGGCAGGACGGCAGCGTTTGGGGCCGAATCCCTGCACCGGGCTGGTGTAATCGCTCCACACCGGGTCTGTCAGTATATTGAGACCCGCTGTGCGGATAAGCATGGTAGAGTGGTTCACCATGGTGACCTCCCACTCGCGCCCATCTACCTGCTGCGCCAGTTCCGGCTGGTGGACCAGGGCTTTCACCGTGGGATAATCGCCCTTGGTGTGGCGCTCCCGGAGCCACTGGAGCAGGTTGCTGGTTTTATACAGGGTGCTGGGTTCGGGGTTGTAAAAGAATGTGCCGTCGAAGTGGTCTGTTACCGGGCCATCCCATTCGCCGCCGCGGCAGAGACAGTGCGGCATCAGGAAGTCACCTGCCATGAGCAGGGTGCCCAGCCCGGCCAGCAGGGTGGAAGCAATGGCAAATTTCTTTCGACGGGTCATGACTCAAAGCGGTGCTGGATAAGCACGTTGAAATGGTCTCCTGCGCCGGGCACAGCAATCAGATGCCGATCTGCGGCGCTGGTGGGGTCCGCCAGGTCCTTCAGGTAATCGTACTGGCTCATGTACTGCACCCGGTCTCCCACGCAATTGGCGGCCAACTGTTGCAAATCAGTGAAATTCACATCGGCGGTGATATCGCAGCGGCCGGTCAGGGCAGGCAGCTCATCGGCCGCCACCAGCTGGTGGGCCTTGTAGCCACGCAGGGTGCCGGCAGGGCGGCGGTGGTAGAGGGTATCGTTCATCTCACCGTAGTCGATGGTGACCATGGTGCCGCATTTCCAGAGCGGCTGCCAGGCGGCATACCACTTGTGGTAGCTTTCCTGTACCTCCACAATCTGGCCCTCGTAGGCCCAGCGTGAGAATACGCTGGATTCCGGCAGTGGCCGCTCCTTGATAGCGCGTACAATCTGCCCATGGTTGACAGAGAGCCCCAGCTCCATCCATTTGCCATCCTGGAAGACAAACTGGCGGGCAGGGAAGGCATCCGGCAGCTCGTTGGAGAAGATGAAGGCGCGTCCCCCGGCATGCTTGATGGCTTTTTCGATGGTATCGTACACGCGTACGAAGTTGCCACCCACCATGAGCTGCAGGTCGCGCAGCGCCTTGGAGCGGTCCACCATGTAATAGCGCACGCGCAGGCGGTTGAAGAAGCCGAGCGAGCGGGCCATGCTCACGGCCATGTCGCCGTTGCCGCCGCCAATCTCGATGATGGGAAGGTTGCGGTTGAAGGCCTTGCAGCTCTGCTGCCACTGCTGCACCAGGCGGCGGGCCAGCAGGTCGCTCATAGTGGCCGTGGTGGAGAAATCGCCACGGAAGCCTATATCGGCAATATGGTTGTTGTAATAACCGCCTTCCGGGTCATAGAGGGCAATCTCCATGAACTCCTCCATGGAAATCCAGTTGCCGTGGGCCAGAATATGCGGTGCCAGATTCATAAGCCGGCTCAGAGGGAAAGCTCCAGCATGCGCTCAAGCGGGGCGGCGGCGCGCAGGCGCAGCTCCTCCGGCACGCGTACCTCGGATGCCATATCGCGCAGACAGTTGCGCAGTTTCTCCAGCGTGTTGAGCTTCATGTACTCGCACTCGGCGCAGGAGCAGGTGCCCATGCTCATGGGGATGAACTCCTTGCCCGGCACCAGCTTGCGCAGGCGGTGCAGAATGCCGGTCTCGGTCACGATGATGAACTTGCTGCACTCGCTTTCGCGGCAGTAGGGAATCATCTTCTCCGTGGAGCAGATGTGGTCTGCCAGCAGGCGGATGGGTTCCTGGCATTCCGGGTGGCATACCACCAGGGCATCCGGGTGCTGGGCCTTGGTGGCCAGCAGCTGGTCGCGGGTGAAACGCTCGTGCACGTGGCAGGCGCCGTTCCACATGGTCATGGCGCGGCCGGTCTGCAGGGAGGTCCAGGCGCCCAGGTTGCGGTCCGGCACAAAGAGGATGGGGCGGTCTGCGGGGGCGGTTTCGATGATGCGCTGGGAGTTGCCGCTGGTCACGATGACATCTGCCAGGGCTTTCACACCGATGGAGCAGTTCACGTAGGCAATCACGTAGTAGTTCTTGTCCTTGTTCTCCTCCAGGAAAGCGGCCAGTTCCTCGGCGGGGCAAGAGGCTTCCATGGAGCAGGCGGCATTTGCATCCGGCAGCAGCACGGTGCGGGTCGGATTCAGAATGCAGGCGGTCTCGGCCATGAAGTGCACGCCGCAGAACACAATAACATCGCACTCGGCCTCCTGTGCCTTGCGGGCCAGCGCCAGGGAATCGCCCACAAAGTCGGCCAGATCCTGGATTTCCGGGCGCTGGTAGCTGTGCGCCAGGATGACGGCGTTGCGTTCCTTCTTCAGTCGCAGAATTTCATCGATGAGATTTTCGTTGGACATAGGGAAAATAAAAGGGGGTTACTTCTTCTCGCGGGTCATGTACTTCATGAGGGCATACAGGCCGGCCACCATGACAATGGCCAGCACCACCAGGTGGGATTCATCCTTCACGGCGTGCACCAGGTCTTCCGGGCTCTTCATGATGTCCGGGTGGTCATTTCCCACCTTGTCACCGAACCAGGCCAGCACCCAGCACCAGATGGCAGAGCCGGTGATGGTGGCCAGGCTGAATGCGGTGAAGTTCATCTTGACCAGACCGGCGGGAATGGAGATGAGGTGGCGGATAACCGGCAGAAAACGGGCAAAAAAGATACCGGCGGTGGAATACTTGTTCATGAAGACCTCCGCCTTTTCCACCTTGTGCGGCGGCATGAGGAAATACTTGCCGAAGCGGTATACGAACGGACGCCCCAGCCACAGCGCCATGAAGTACATCACGCACGAACCCAGGTAGGAACCCACGGTGCCGGCCAGCACCACGCCCCAGAATGACATGTCCGCATCCGGGTAAGTGGCAATGATGGCTGCCGGCGGAACCACGATTTCGCTCGGAACCGGGATGATGGAGCTCTCCATGGCCATCAGGATGACCACGCCCCAGTAGCCCCACTGCTGAATGCAGTCCATACAGAAAACAAGGAATTCGTGCATGCGGGCATTATGCACACATTTTCACGGAATAAAAGTCTTTTCTTGCATTTTTTCGCGCGCGTGATAGAGTAGAAGCATGAAGATATACGTTGTAGCCGGTGAAAAGAGTGGCGATAAACAGGGTGCATTGGTGATTCAGGAACTGCTGCGCCGCCGCCCGGATGCGGAAATTGTGGGCCTGGGTGGCAACCGCATGCATGCTCTTGCACCCGGGGTGGAGGATTGGGCAGATGCTGCCGCCGTCATCGGCATTGTGGAGGTGCTGCGCCATATCCGTTTCTTTGCCGCTAAGCTTAAGGAGATGACGCAGCGCATTGCTGCCGACCAGCCGGATTGCCTGCTGCTTATCGATTATCCTGGTTTTAATCAGCGCCTGGCTGAGCGCGTGAAGAAAGTTTCCCCGAAAACGAAGATTGCCTGGTTCATTGCCCCCATGGTGTGGGCCTGGAAGAAGGGGCGCATTCCCAAGCTGGCCGCTGTGCTTGATTTGATGATGTGCACTTTCCCCTTCGAGAAGCCGCTCTTTGAGAAAGCCGGCCTTCGCACGGAGTTTGTGGGTCACCCGCTGGTGGATGATATCCTGGCTGCCCGCCGCACCGATGTGCGCGAGAAGAACCTCATCGGCCTTTTCCCCGGCAGCCGCAATCGCGAAGTGGAGCGCCATTTCCCGGTGTTCCTGGATGTGGTGAAGGAGCTCCGCACCCGCCACCCCGAATGGCGCTTTGAGACTTCCGCCTCCTCTGAGAAACTGGCCGCCGTCATGCGCCGCATGGCAGAGGAAGCCGGCATGCCCGCCGAAATCATCAACATCTGCCCCGGCAGCTACCATGATTTGATGGACCGCTCCGAGGCGGCTCTGGTCACCTCTGGCACGGCCACTCTGGAGGCCGCTCTGCACGAGTTGCCCTTTGCCTTGGTGTATAAGGTGGCTTACGGTACATATCTTTTTGCCCGCATGGTGCTCACCATCAAATATGTGGGTATGGTGAACATCCTGGTGGACAAGCCCGTGACCCGTGAGCTGCTGCAG
>JAZOTV010000123.1:0-2046 GCA_045657815.1 Akkermansia sp. | reverse complement strand
CCGCAGTTCACATCGATGGTGGGGGTGCTCTTCA
Source organism: Akkermansia sp. (assembly GCA_045657815.1). Lineage (GTDB taxonomy): Bacteria > Verrucomicrobiota > Verrucomicrobiia > Verrucomicrobiales > Akkermansiaceae > Akkermansia. Next base: position 2,012 of record JAZOTV010000123.1, on the reverse strand, counting down.
GGAACCACACGCGCATCTTGAAGCGGAAATCCTTGCTGGTCATGGCGCCCACAGGGCAGATATCCACCACGTTCATGGAGTAGTTGCTGTCCAGCTGGGTGCCGGGGTAGCAGGCGATGGCGTTGTGCGTGCCGCGGCCTACCACGCCAAGGCAGTCCTGCCCGGCGATTTCCTTCATGAAGCGCACGCAGCGGCGGCAGAGCACGCAGCGCTCCTGGTCCAGGTTCACGCGCGGGCCGATGGAGAGGTTCTTGCCCTTCTTGGTCTTCTCCTCAGTGAAACGGTGGGTGCCGCTGCCGTAGTCGGTGGTGTATTCCTGCAGCTTGCATTCACCGGCCTGGTCGCAGATGGGGCAGTCCAGCGGGTGGTTGGAAAGCAGGAATTCCAGCACGCCGCGGCGGGCTTCCTCGGTGAGCTTGCCTGTGGTGCGGATACCCATGTTCTCGGCCACGGTGTTGGCGCAGGCAATGATGGCGCGGGGCATCCAGCTGATGGGCAGGTAGCCATCGTCGCCATACTGCGGGGTGGTGCCGGGGGCCTGGCGCGGGGGCATGCCCTGCTCAACAAGGCACATGCGGCAGGAGCCGACAACGGAAAGTTTGGGGTGGTAGCAGAAGCAGGGTACATGCGCGCCTACGGAGTTGCAGGCGTCTGCAATGCGCGTTCCCTTGGGGAAGCGGTACCATTTGCCGTTAATCTGGACGTTCACCTTGCCTTCAGCGGCGGCGGCGTCTTTCGGCAGAATTGCGGGGGGTGTACTCATTGTTTCAGAAAATGTTTAGTCTTCGCGGGTGAGGAACTTGCGGGCCTCCTTAGCCTCGGGGGAGTGCGGCTTGAGGGCGTTGATGGGCTTGGTGAGCGCCAGGAACTCCTCACGGAACTTGGTGACAAATGCCTGGGTGGGCCAGGAGCAGGCCTCGCCGAAGGCGCAGACGGTGCGGCCGCAGATGTTGTCTGCCACGCTCTTGAGCAGGTCCACATCCTCCGGAGCGCCCTTGCCCTCGCAAATGCGGGTGGAGAGCTTGAGCATCCAGGGGTTACCCTCGCGGCAGGGGGAGCACTGGCCGCAGGATTCCCAGGCGTAGAAACGGTTCAGGTTGTTGAGCACCTTGGGCATGCTGCGGCTGTCATCCATCACGATGATACCGCCGGAGCCGCTCATGGAGCCATGCTGGGCAATGCTGTCCAGATCCAGCGGCACATCAAAGATGCTCATGGCGCGTACGGAGCCATCGCTGTTGCGGCCCTTCAGCACTTCGTCGCAGCGCATCACCTTGGCAGAGGCACCGCCGGGGATAATGGCCTTGAACTTGCGGCCGCGCTTCGGGCCACCGCACACATCATACAGCAGCTCGCCGAAGGTCATGGAACCGGAGATGATTTCGTAGTAGCCCGGGCGCTTCACATCGCCGGATACGCCGATGATGCGGGTGCCGGGGGAGCGCTGGGCACCTTCTGCGGCGTATGCCTCGCCACCGCGCATGAGCACCTGGCGCACCTGGCACAGGGATTCCACGTTGTTCACGATGGTGGGGCATCCATACAGACCGATGGCGGCCGGGAAGAAGGGCGGCTTGATGCGCGGATACGGGCGCAGACCTTCGATGGAGTTGATAAGGCCGGTTTCTTCACCGCAGATATAAGCGCCGGCACCGCGGTGCAGCACAATCTTCAGGTCATAACCCTTGCCCAGAATATTCTCACCCAGGAAACCGGCTTCCTCTGCTTCGTCCAGGGCCTTCTGCATAATCTTGGCGGCTTCGGGGAACTCCTCGCGCATGTAGATCACACCGTAGTGCGCCTGCACGGCGTAGCAGGCAATAATCATGCCCTCGATGAGCTGGTGCGGATCCTGGTGCACCACAAAGCGGTCCTTGAAGGTGCCGGGCTCAGATTCGTCGCAGTTGCAGACCACGTATACGGGCTTGGTGTTGCCCTTGGGGATGAAGGTCCACTTCACACCGGTGGGAAGTCGGATCGTAGCCATGTCGTTCTGTGAGCCAAGGAGTTGG
>JAZOTV010000122.1:0-4708 GCA_045657815.1 Akkermansia sp. | reverse complement strand
CATAGCGCTTTTCCCTGACCATGGTGCGGAGCCCCGGGTCTCGGAAGAGGTCCAGCAGACGGGATGGCTGCGGAATGCCCCGGTTCGCCAGCTGGGTGTTGTAAAAGTGGGTATAGGTGGGTTCATCGAGCGTGCAGCCGAAGGCCACCAGACAGGCCAGGTTGGTTTGAGCCGGGTCATCGATGGGGTCAATGCTCTGCACCCAGCCGGTGATTCTGGAAGCGCGCAGTGCGCTGCTTACCCGGGTGAACCACGGGGTGGCCGGCATTTCTGCTGCCGGATTGGAGAGCCGCTGCATCTGGGCTTCTGCCAGTTCGTGGTAGTAGCGGATGCGGCTTACGTTTCCATAATAGAAGATACCCATCATGGTTACCCAGAGCATGATGAGACTCATGAGCACGGTAGTGATACCCCCGCCCAGACCGAACTTCTTCTTAAAGGAGAAGAGCTGGGAAATCCACACCATGCCGTGAAAGCAGACGAGCAGAATGAAAATGGCCGTGCTCCACGCCAGCGTCTGCACCATCCAGGGCTGGGGTGAATCGGTGATAAAGGCGACGTAGGTGAAACCGTTTTTCTGCAGAAAAATCCACGCTGCTACTGCGCCGGATACCGCCATTGCCAGCAGAATCATCTTAATGACACCTTTGATGAGAGCAAAGATGAGAATGGCCAGAGCAATGACGCCGAGTACGGTGAGAATAATGTGTGAAGTCTCCATATGGTGATGAAAGTGGTTCAGCGGATATAGGGCTGCAGCTGGCGGGCTGCTTGCGCGGCGGCCTGGTGCTGCGGGTCGATTTGCAATGCTTTCTGCATGGCGCGCAGGGCCGGGCGGTATTGCCGCAGTTCGATGAGGATGAGCCCCAGCCTGTACTGCACTTCGGCATTCTGCGGGTGCTCACGGGCACATGTCAGCATCTGCCGCAGAGCATCCACCGGGCGGTGCTGCTGCGCGAGGAAAACGGCATAGTCCATGCGCGCCACCACACTGACGGGGTCGCGCTCTACGGCGCGGCGGTACTGGGCTTCGGCCTCGCCGGACTTGCCGACGGCATTGGCGAGCATGGCCAGCTGCATGGCTCCGGTGGGCTGGTCGGCCTGGTGAGTGGCTGTTTGCTGAATTTCCTGCATCACCGGGTGGTTTGCCGGCAGATTTGGGAATAGCGCCCAGGCTGCTGCGTGGCGCACGCTGCGGGTCTTATCGGCCAGAGCCTTGCGGGCGGCATCACCCCCCAGCAGTTCCACGGCGGCGGCACGCACCAGGGCATCGGTATCCTGAGTGGCGCCCAGCGCCACCGCCTGAACCTCAGGTGTAAGGGGGAACTGCGCCAGCAGCCCCAGCAGAGTGGCTCGCCAGGCGGGAATCTCTTCCATCTTGTAGGCAGCCAGCAGCTCCTGCACGCTCCCTTTGCCCTGCATAGCGTGCCCGGCAGCGCGGAAACGCTGGCGGTATTTACCCAGACGCTCCTCTTTATAGCGTTTTTCCAGATACTCCATGCACCACTGGTGGTCTTTGTCCTTATGGCAGTTCAGGCATGCATTCGGTACTCCCAGTTCGATGCTCATGCGCGGGTCCGGCCAGTGCAGGGCATGGTCCCGGCGCGGGTCCCGGCCCATGTAGGTCATTTTGGGCATGTGGCATTCGATGCAGGGCATCGCCGTGCCGCCGCAGAGCTTATTGTGCCCCACCTGCGGAGCCAGCACGCCATTGACTACCTTGTTGGTGCCGTGACACTGCAGACACAGCTCATCATTTTCCGTAGGCTTATTGACCCTGCCGGAGTGCGGGTCGTGGCAGTCGTAGCAGGTCACCCCCGTGCGTCCCATCTTGTGCAGCCGGAAACTCGTCTCGCTGTAATCCTCCTCCAGCTGCAGGCCGTTCGGATGGAAAACTCCGGGAAGCTTCGGCAGCTCCAGCCGGAAATGATCATCGAACTTATCGCCCACGGTGAATCCGGGCGTGAGCTCCTCGCGGCGGGCATGGCAGCTGGCGCAGTTGTCATCGTGCTGCTGCGGGGTGAGCTTGCGGTCTGTCCGGACCACCATGCAGCCGTCCTCCGCATCCGGCGTGGGAGAAACTTTATGGCACTGAATGCAGGTGATGCCCGGCTCCTGCCAGGTGGCCTTGAAACTATCAGTTGAGATATCGTAATTCTTCCTGAATCCGCTCATGTGGCACCAGGCGCACTGCGATTCCCAGTTCATGCCCCGTCCTGTCCAGTGCCCCCACTCGCCTGGTTTTCGCTCAGCGCCACCGCGCTCCTGCTGCAGCGCATCATCCCGGAACACATCGAACCACTCCTTTTTCTCTACATCCCAGGCGGCGCTGGGTGTCTGCAACCCGCCATCCTTCCATTTGAGCAGATACTGCACCAGCGGCTCGCGACCAATCACACCGCCGACCGTGTAGACCTTGCCGGTGGCTGTATCCCGCATCTGGTAATTTCCTTGCGCATCCTGCTGCATCTCCAGTTCCATGCCGTGTGCCTTGATACGCTGACCCGAAAAAGCCGCTGCATCCAGGGCGGCCGCTGGCTGTCGCCAGGCCCACGCATGGTCGCTGCCTTTCCACAAATCATATTCCTTGCGGTGGCACTCTGCGCATTTGCGCGAGAGGGAAAGCGCTTCTTCATTCCAATGCGGGCGCTGTTCTTCCTCTGCATGACTCAGGGCAGGGGTTACCAGCAGAATGATGGAGAAAAGACGCTTCACGCCCGCATTTTATCACATACGCACGCGCGCAGCAAACGCAAACCTCACCCGCCCCTGTCATACCAATTTTAACTTTTTTTCATTTTGGGCTTGCATTCTGCTCAGCTCTCTGCTAAACTCCTGGCACACGCACGAGTAGCTCAGTGGTAGAGCGGCTGTCTTACACACAGTTGGTCAGGAGTTCGAATCTCTTCTCGTGTATCAAAGCTGACTTTCAACCGAAAGTCAGCTTTTTTCGTGTGCCGGCGGTGGTGGAGAAAAAAAGGGGTCAAGCCCAAACATAGTTCTGAAAGTTGCGATAGCCATAGGCCCGGCGTTGATTAATTTCATTTTTCGCTGGAATCAATTACTACTGATTCAAAGAAGTAGGTCGCCTTTTCCTAAATTGCAATCAGAACAGAGTGTTTGCAAATTATCGATAACGGTCTCACCTCCTTGAGCCCATGGAATGATATGGTCAACATGTAGAATTGTTGAAGGGAGCGTAGCGGGAGAAGCACCGCATGCTTGACATTTGAAATTATCGCGAGACAAAACTTTAAAGCGCAATCTTAAATTTATATTTCTTGGTGTTTTTCGCGCGTCTGAAGAAGATGTTTTTAATGCGTTTTCTTCGTTATTGTCGCAATTATCGGCATAAATATTTACCTCTTCGGAAGCGGAATCATGCTCAGCATCCGTTACTCCATTCACATATGCAATGAACGCCTCTAAGGCTTTTCTCCACCCTCCAAATCTTCGCTTGTAAGTGTCCAGAGAATACTTAGCGAGCGCCAATTTTTGAACATCAGTTGTTGTAGGTTGTCTGCCTAATGTCACCCACATGCGTTCTATATCCTCGAGACATTCTTTTTCTGTAACTTTCATTTTTGCTTTGCCCGTTGGAGAAAGTCCCGCCATTGTCAAAGCCGTATCCCAATGCTTGAAGCGTTTTATTATGTGTGTTGCCGCATACTTACCCCTATCGCAATAATCTTTGTACGAAATGGTAGCGCTATTTAGTTCTTTTGCTACTCTCTGTAAATCATCAAAGTATTGCTGATTTGAAATGCGGTTTAGTTCATCTTGATTTCTCGTACTTCGTAAACCTGCTCGAATTAAGGCTTCCTTCCACGTCCCAAAATGACCTTGAATTGCACATTGAGAATATTTTCCATATCTTATATATTTTGAGAGAGATAAATACCCTTCTTTGTGCTTTTTTGCCACGAGTTGGATATCTTTAATTATTTCTTCATCATCAAGAACTCGTTTATATGGAGTTAACTCAAATCTCATATCTATGGAATATGATATATTAGGTGAATATGTAATGTGTAAATAAATACCTACTTCCACAGCGGGTGGAGTTCCCAATGTTCTGGCAGGCCCATTTTGTGGAGGGGGATGCCTTGTTGTTGTGAATCCTGCAGGAATTGCTGCATGCGCACGTGCCATTGGGAGGAGGGGGCCACCTGTTTGAGCAGATAACGACAGATGAACAGGAGCGGGGCAAGGTTGGCTTGCGATTGGAGCATGGATACCGCATCGGCCAGACTGGCAGTAGGTTTGACCCACTTGCCGGCTTTGTCGGAATAGACGTAATCCCAGGGCAAGGCCGGGGTGTTATTCATTCGGGGGACAGTCAGGAAGGTTTTATTCCAGATGCGGGCATGGTGAGCACAATCGTTGCGCAACACTCGCAAGGATGTCAGCCAGGTGAATAAGGTTCCGGTATCGGTGTTCCATTCTCGAGCAATAGCTTTTCGGACGTTTTTATCGGAATGGGAATAGAAGTAAACAATGGTGCCGAACTCCATTTCTTCTACCGCCATCCAAAGAGGCAGATAGTCGTGCTTGTCGCCGTAGGTGATGAAGAAATGGTCGACGGAATCTTTTCCGCTCGGTACGATATGACCGTTCTTGTTTTTCTGAATCCGGACTCGTTCTAAACTCTGTATGTACCCTTTCCAACTGGGGAAATAGGCTGGGCTTGCATAGTCAAAGGGCGATT
>JAZOTV010000121.1:0-9936 GCA_045657815.1 Akkermansia sp. | reverse complement strand
CTGGATGACCGCATCGGCAGCCCGACCATGAGCATCGACCCGGAGAAAGTGGTGGGTGTGGTACTCACCCACGAGCCGGACTACATCGCCCCATTCAAAGATCTGTCCGATATCACCGTAAAAATCGGCGAAAACATGCGTAAATTCCTGGAGGCCGAGTACCAGGCAGGCCGCATCCCGGCAGAAGGCCTGCCGCTGCAGAGCGGCGTGGGCAATGTGGCCAACGCCGTGCTGGCCAGCGTGGGACAATCCACCATCATCCCGCCCTTCAAGATGCACACAGAGGTACTGCAGGACACCGTGATTGACCTCATGAAGCAAGGCCGCTGCCTGTTTGCCAGCAGCTGTTGCATCCATGTGTGCGACGAAACCCTGCAGGAAATCTACCGCAATTTCGATTTCTATCGCGACAAAATCCTGCTGCGCCCGGTAGAGGTCTCCAACAACCCGGCCATTGCACGCCGCATCGGCCTCATCTGCATGAACACCGCGCTGGAGGTTGATATCTTCGGCAACGTAAACTCCACCCACATCGCCGGCACTCACATCATGAACGGCATCGGCGGCAGTGGAGATTTTGCCCGCAGCGCAGCCTACACCATCTTCTCCTGCCCTTCCATTGCCAAGGGCGGAGCCATTTCCTCCGTGGTGCCCATGGTCTCCCACACCGACCACACAGAGCACGATGTGCATGTCATCATCACAGAGCAAGGTGTGGCAGATATACGCGGGCTTTCACCCCGTGAACGCGCCGAGGTCATCATTGAGAACTGTGCCCACCCGGAATACCGGCCTCTGCTGCGCCAATACCTGGCCCGCACCACCAAGGGGCATACACCGCATGACCTGCACAAGGCCTTCAGCTTCCACACCGCCTTTGCAGACACTGGCGACATGCGGAACGCCGACCTCGCATAAAAAAGTCGGCTGCACCCTTGCAGGTGCAGCCTGGCCGTCAAATAAAACCGGAGAACAACCTCACGAGCGCTTTTTGCGGGGACGCCCGCCCCGGCTTTCCGGTTTCGGGAACATCGTCTCCCGGTTCAGCAAATCTGCCTGCATGGGCGGCGCCATCACACCGCCCTGCTCGCGCAGCTGGCGGGCAAACAAGCGCACCGCCGCCAGCATCACAGAATTACGTGTACGCCTGAAGTGGGCAGCCATTCTATCAGACTGCTCCAGCAGCTCATCAGGACAACGGAATGTAACAATCTTTGTGCTCATAATCGTGTAAAAGTTCAGCATTGGTGGTGACCGCAGGAGCATTCACCCCCCTCATGGTCACACCGGCATTCACCCTCACCGCCGCTGCAACAGCAGCAGTCCTCAGCCTCCGGCTCATAATCAGCATCCTCAATCTCCGGCGGCAGGGGACCGTCATCCTCCGGGTGATACGGGGGCTCCAGTCGCGCAGCCAGAGAGGGAGTGGCTGCCACATCTGCAGCAAAGCGGCCCTGTGCATTGCGGGTGCGCAGGTTCGCCCCAGCAGCCAGCAGCTGCTCCACAATGGATTCATAACCATAATAAGCAGCCAGATGAAGCGGCGGCTGACCATAAGCATTGCGGGCATTCGCATCTGCCCCGGCGGCCAGCAGCAACGAAATCAGCGCAGCATCCGGTTCCACCCCCATGGCTGCCAGGTCCGGTGACAAATCCACCTCGTCCTGCAACAGCAGCGTAGCTGCCGGGCGCAGCACTTCCAGATCTTCTCCGCTCATAATGGCGTTCAGAAACTCCTGCACCGGCTCATCAAAATCATCCGGGTCCAGATCTGCGACCATCTCGCGCAACTCCTCAGGCTGCACTCGCGGCTTTTCATCTTCCTCCAGAGTCACGCTGTTCCATTGCAAATCACTCATGCGCGTAATATACCGCAAACAACCTCTGTTTTCCAGCATAATGTATGGCTACACGTACTTAAGCTGCAAATTTGCCGGCATCCTCTCCCATGCAGAAAGCCCCGGGAGGCGTACCTCCACGGGGCTTTCTGATACTCAGCAGTATTCTGCCGCAGAATCAATACTTATAGTCCACATAGAACTGGAACTGGGCATCATCATCTGCGCAGTTATCCGTCTTGAACGGAATAGCGTAGTCCACAGCCAGCGGGCCCATGGGCAGATTGATGCGCAGACCAATACCGTAGTCAGCAGCCCATTCCGCAGGCTTGAAATCAAAGCTGTTCTTGTGAACAAAGCCGGCATCCACAAACATGGCGAAACGCACGGACTCCACAATGGGAAGGGTCATTTCCAGCTGCACAAAGGCAGAGGTATTACCACCCATTGTCTCATCACCAGCCAGCTTCTCATCCACCATACCTACATCGCGGAAGCGGAAACCTCGCAGGTTAGCAGGCCCGCCCAGATAGCAGCGCTCGAAAATCGGCACTTCGTCGCCACTCTTCACGGTATCGATGGTCTCCAGCCCGAAATTCACACTGAAAATGGAATCCCAGAAGGAATTGTAGTAATAAGAACCGCTCAGGCCCACAGTGTAGGTCTCTACCGTGCTGCCGGGGCCACTGTAGCCGATGTGCCCCTCCAGGTGGCCACCGCTGCGCGGAGTCACCATAGAATCGCGGGCATCATACTCATAGCTCAGGCGGAAATGGCTGCGGGTGTAGTCACCATCCTGCGCCCGGAAGAACTCGGGCGCATACGCCTGGGCATCAATACCATACTGTTCGATTCGGTATTCAAACTTCACAGAAGTGAGATCCGTGAGCGCCTTGCGCAGAGAAACGGAATAACCGTAGTTGCTCTGTTCATAATAATCGCTCATGTAGGTAGACTTGGTGTAGAACAACTCCTGCCCCAGAGCCAGCTTGCGGTCCAGGAACCAGGGCTCCAGCAGGTATACGGAAGCGCTGCTGTATTCCGTACCCAGCTTGCCGCTCACCGTAAGGCGCTGGCCACCGCCCACAAAGGTACCGCCATTCACGAAACCGCGAATATCGAAGTTAGACTGCGTAATCGTGGTGTAGAGGTACACATTCTCCACCGTGGAGAACGCCACGCCCAGAGTCAGGCTGCCGGTCATCTTCTCGTGCACGTTCACATTGATATCACGATAACCGCCCGTAGTGGAAAGCCCCTGAGAAACCTCCACCTGGTCAAAGTAATTCAGATTATCCAGGCGTTTCTTAGCGGTCTCCAGGTCCACAGAGTTCAGGTTTTCACCCGGCTTGAGGGGAAGCTCACGCAGAATCACATGCTGGCGGGTCTTCGTGTTGCCACGCACGTTGATACGGCCAACCTTGTATCGATTACCCTCCGTCACATCATAACGTATATCAATCAGGCGGGCACCGTCTGCTGCCACGCCAACCTCGTTGATATCCGGTCGCACATCAGCATCGGCATACCCCTTGGCGCCGTAGTAGCGGCGAATCATGGTCGTATCGTCAGACACCTTCTGCAGGGAGTAGATATCGCCATCCAGCATGCTCAGGCCAGGTTCAAGTTCTGCAGGTGTGTAGGCCGTGAGAGGGCCGAAATTCACCTTGCGCACCCTGTAGCGCGGGCCTTCATCCACCGTCACCTTCAGGTGCAGTTTCTGGCGGCCTTCCTTGTTCGGGCTGGCGCTGTGCTCGACATTGACCAGGCGGGCGCGCAGGTAGCCATAGTTCTTGTAATGGCGGATGATAGCCTCCAGGTCATCCTCCACCTGCTCGCGGTCTACGCGTCCGGACTTGGTAATCCAGGTAAAGAGACCGCGCTCCTTGGTCTGCATCAGCTGGCGAAGCTGTTCGTCATCAAAAGCCTTGTTCCCCTCAAAGGAGATGCTGTTCATGCTCACCTCCCGGCCTTCCGTAATGGTGAACAGCACATCCTTATAAGAACCGCTGGCTGTTTTCTGCGCAGACCATCTCACCTGAGTATCCGGATAACCGGCTTCCTGATACGCCTTGATGATATTGGCACGAGCAGCCGCCAGAGAAGCATCGCTCAGCACCGTACCGGGCTGCAGCTTGCAGGCTTCGCGCAGGTCATCATCATCAAACTCCACATTGCCGGCAAAGCCCACACCGGCAAGCACGCTGCTGGCGCGCACATTGAAAATCACCTTCACAGCATTGCCGCTCGGCTGCACGGTCACGGATGCATCCGAATCCACCAGCCCGCGCTCAATCAGACGCTCCAGGTCTGCATTCACACGCATGGCGGAATACTCACCACCGGCGCGGGTCTGCACCACATCAGCCAGACGGCGGTCCGGCAGCACTTTGTCTCCCGTGTAGCGGAACTCAACCCCGGCCACGCGCTTGCCATCATAAGCACTCTCGTTCGAGAACAAACCGGTGGACGGCCCCAGCTCTCGCACCACATCGGCCTCATCCAGCAGCTTTGTATCAGATGCCGCAGACACCAGCGTGGTCTGCACCGGCGCGGCCGGCTGTGCTGCCGGTGCCGGTTCGGCCTTGGGCTTCTCCTCTCGACTCACGGCCTCCATGAAGGGATCTGCCTCCGGAGCGGCAGTGCGGGTTTCCTGCTGGGCAGACCGCTGGTCCTGCATCATGGCATCCAGGAAGGGATCCCCCGTGGATTCCTGAGCAATAGCCGGGGCAGTCATCGTCAACGCCAACGCTGTAAGCGCAGCACTCCAATGCAATGTGGGCTTGTTCATGCATGCAATCCTATACTCAGCGCCGCGCTGCGTCAAGGTTTTATTAGAGCATCACAAATAATACCGCGTGCGCGCGCGCTGGCAGCACTGCAAAACAGCATCCCCGGCAGCCACACCACCCATAATACCCAGCCACCGGCAAAAACCGCATAATATAAAGAACATACACACCTGATTACTCAACCGGAAAATAAAAACCCGGATTTACCTCCCGGGCATCTGAAAAAATCAGCACCGCTTCCTGCGCTGAGATACCCCCTCCGCGCGCCTTTTTGACCACCGCAGGCCAAATTTGGCTTGCCTTTCAGCCAAAATGCGGTATGCTAGTGCGAGCAGGGCAGCGCTATACCCCTGCCCGTACCATTATGGCTAGCGACAACCTTCAGGAACTCGAGACAAATTTCATGTGTGACCCGGATGCAGACGGTGGTTTCGTCTACACCACGGTCGAGGCTGCTATCAACTGGATGCACAAATACTCCATGTGGCCGATGCCCATGGGCACCTCCTGCTGCGCCATTGAATACATGGCTGCTTCCTGCTCCCGTTACGATATTTCCCGTTTCGGCGCCGAGGTGAACCGCTACGCCCCGCGCCAGGCCGACTTCATCTTCATCTGCGGCACCATCACTTACAAGATGGCCGCGCTGGTGCGCCGCATCTGGGACCAGATGCCCGCCCCGAAGTGGTGCATTGCCTGCGGCGCCTGCGCCTGCACCGGCGGCATGTTCCGCAGCTACTCTGTGCTGCAGGGTGTGGACAAGATTGTGCCGGTGGACGTGTACATCTCCGGCTGTCCTCCCCGCCCGGAGGCCCTGCTGCAGGGTCTTATCACGCTGCAGGACAAGATTATGGCCACCGACCACCCGCTCAAGGGCTTCTTCAAGGAGCATGATCTGCGCCAGGCCCAGAATGCTCACACCATCCCCGCCGGCATCATCACGCAGGACTAACCCTCATTTTCCGATACTATGTCCGCCCCCACCCTTTCCGAACTTCAGAAGGCCGCCGCTGATAAAATCTGCGCCCGTTTCCCGCAGATTACTGCCAAGGAATTCCGCGGTGATATCACCCTGACCATCGCCCCGGAGATTCTGACCCAGGCCATGCGCTACGCCAAGGATGCCTGCGGTTTTGATATGCTAGTGTGCGTATCCTCTGTGGACAACCTGGGCCAGGAGCCGCGTTTCGAGGTCAACTACACCATCACCCAGGCAGAGACCGGCGCCAACCTGCTGGTTCGCACCCCCGTGAGCGAGGCCGAGAACACCGTGCCGAGCATGGTGCCGGTGTGGCGCTCTGCTAACTGGCTTGAGCGTGAGCAGTATGACCTGATGGGTATCGAGTTCGCCGGGCACCCGGATCTGCGCCGCATCATGATGTGGGAGGGCTATCCCTACCACCCGCTGCGCAAGGATTTCCCCGTAGCCGGCAAGGATTTTGAACAGGCCGGTGTGGCCTTTACCCAGAAAGCCCCCACGGGAGGCGCGCCGTTCACCACGACGCCGGGTGTCAAGACCGCCGGTGAACGCGAACCGCGCTCCCGCGGCTGATAACCGCCCCATGCGGAAACTCCACAGCATCATTCTCTGTCTGGCTGCAGCCCTGCCCCTTCTGGTGGCAAGCTGCAGCCATTCTGACCCCCGCACCCAGGCGCTCATGAACCTGCGGGAGGAATTGGAGGACCAGCTGAATGAACTCTACCCGGGAGACTGGATTCTCATCGGCCCCAGCGCCGCCATGGCCACCGCTATTCCCGCAAACCAGGCACGGCACATTCACGTGCAGGCCAGCAATGTGAACACCCTGCGGCAGACTCTGGACCTCATGGAGCGGGATGACCGCCTGAGCCCGCGCCTGTGGGTATGCCGCGAGGTAACGCAGACCACCAGCCGCCGCACACCCGGTACCGCCCGGCTGCGCAACCACCTGCAGGAGCTGCTGAGCGGGCGTCCGCATTACACGGTGGATGAGCGCGTCATCCTGCTTCAACTGACCACCCAGCAACTCGACCGTCGATTCCTTTTCATTCATACTGATACCGCGCTGCCGCACAGCAGCATCGGCATTGAGCTGGATTATGCCGACAGCAGCGCAGTGCCCGCCACCCCGGCACCCCGAACCCGATACCAACATGCCGACCTTAAGCCCTGACCAAGACCCCGTAGCGCGCGCCCAGGCCTGGGTGGGCGATGCCGTGCTCGCGCTCTATGTGCGCGAGTGGATTCTCTCCTTCAAGGGGGAGATTGACGGCGCACTCTTCATTGAGTTCACCAGCAATAACTTCCTGCGTCTCACCGGCAATGCCACCGGCGTAGAGGCCCAGATCGGCCGCATCTACAAAGCCGAGGGCCTGGCCGCCGCTAATGCCTGGATTGAGGAAAACCTGCGCCCCCGCATGGAGCAGCGCCTGCACAAGCTGCGCTCCGTTCACCCCCACCACCGCAAATAAGGTATGAAAATCGTCAGCTGGAATGTAAACGGCATCCGCGCCACCCTGGGCAAGGGACTGGCTGAGAAAATGGACGCACTGGAGGCAGATATCCTCTGCTTTCAGGAAGTGAAAGCGCGGCCGGAGCAGGTAAGCGACCTGTGGCTGGCCAGCTGGCCGTACTCCCTGTGGAATCCGGCGCAGAAACCCGGCTACTCCGGCGTACTCATCCTCTCCCGCGTGGAGCCGCTTTCCACCAGCACCGGCATCGGCTGCCCGGAGCATGATACCGAAGGCCGCGTGGCTACCATGGAATTCGAGGAATTCTACCTGGTGAACTGCTACACCCCCAACTCTCAGAATGAGCTGGCCCGCCTGCCCTACCGCCAGGAATGGGATGCCGCTTTCCGCACCTATGTAGCCGGACTGGCTGAGAAGAAGCCCGTCATCTTCTGCGGTGACCTGAACGTGGCACACGAGGAAATTGACCTTGCCCGCCCCGCCGCCAACCACTTCTCCGCCGGCTTCTCGGATGAAGAGCGCGCCGGCTTCACCACCCTGCTGCAAGCCGGCTTTGCAGATACCTTCCGCCGCATGCACCCGGATGCACGCGATGCGTACTCCTGGTGGAGTTTCCGCGGCGGCGCCCGCGCCCGGAACGTGGGCTGGCGCATCGACTACTTCTGCGTATCGGAGCCGCTGCTGCCGCGCGTACAGAGCGCCGAGATTCACGCCGATATCACCGGGTCAGACCACTGCCCGGTATCCATCACCCTGAACTGATTCACCACCAAAGCTTTTATATATGAAACCGCTTACTAAACTGGGAGAAAAAGCACTTGAGAATGGTTCCGTCTGGGAGCTCTGGGAGCGCGATGGCGTGCTCACCCTGCAGCTGGACGGCATGCCCTGCGCCAATTCCTTCACCTATGGCAGCGAAGAAGCCATGGCAGAGCTGGCTACCTCGCCCATCACCCGCGCCGGGCAGCCCTGCATCATGATTGCCGGGCTGGGCCTCGGCTATGGCCTGGCCAAGGCCATGCAGTGCCTTAACAAGGAAAAGGCCCGCTTCATCGTGGCCGAACCCATCCCGGACATTGTGAAATGGAACCGCGAATTCGGCGAACACAAGGCCCTGTGGGAGGATAAGCGCGTTTCCACGGAACCTGCCACCGCCGCAGAACTGTGCCGCAAGCGCACCGGTTCACTGCATGCCATCCTGCTGCGCCATGCTCACGCCCGCTGCGAAATGACACTGGGCGATGCACAGGCCTATTTCAATGCACTGAAGGGCGGCAGCCTGCTGGCCATCAACCTTTCCAAGGCAGACAAGCGCCTGGAGGCCACCCTGCGCCGCGCCGGGTTCGAGGTGAGCACCACGCTGGTGCCGGCATCCGCCAAGGGCAAGCAGATGCGCATGCACACCCTGGTACTGGCCCGCCGCGGCCGTTTCGTACCCTTTGCTGAACGCTGATTACCGCCAGAGCCGCGCCCATGTACCTGCCCTTTTTCAGCCGCCGCATTCCTACACTGGAGGAAATCAAGCACCAGCAAGACCTGCGCTCGCGGGGCATTCATGGCATGATCAAGGTGACCGGCCTCATCTTCCTGGTGCTGGTGGCAGTCATTGCCTCCATGCTCCTGCTCACTCCTGTTCTGGAACTGAACAATCTGGAACAGGAGCGCAAGCGCGCCGAACACCTGCTGAAACGCGCCAAAGCCACCGAATCCGAAGCCTACAATAAATACCTCTGGATGTCTGACCCCGAATACTTTGAGCAAGTGGCACGCGACCGCGCCAACCAGGCTAAAGAGGGCGAAACCATTATCCGCCGCCCCACAGAGGAGGAACGCAAGCTCATGGAGGAAGAGGCACGCAAGAAACGCCAACCCCGCCGCAACAACCGCCGCGATTAATCTCCACCCTTTCATCCCCCCCCGCTGACACCCCATGGCCACCCCTAATATCACCACCTTTCAGGCTCCTGCCAAAATCAACCTTTCCCTGCGCGTGCAGAACAAAGTACGCGAGGATGGTTTTCACAATGTGGATATCCTGATGGCACCGCTCGACCTGTGCGATACACTGGCATTCCGCAACTCACGCACCACCACGCTGGTGTGCGATACTCCCGGCGTGCCCACCGATGAGAGCAACCTGGTATTCAAAGCCGTGCGGGAATTCGAAAAAGTATACGGCCGCAAGGCCAAGCAGCATATCACCCTCACCAAGGCCACACCCCACGGCGCCGGGCTTGGCGGCGGCAGCAGCGATGCCGCTATCACCCTGCAGGCGCTGAACCAGATTCTGGGCACCAATTATGACCTGGAGGAGCTCAGCGCCATGGCCGCAGCACTCGGCAGCGATGTGCCCTACTTCCTCACACCCACCATCTGCCGCTGCACAGGCCGCGGAGAAATCGTGACCCCCGTGCCGGAGCTCGCCGGGTGGACCAGCCCCATTGTTCTACTCAAGCCCGCTTTCGGCGTAAGCACCCCCACCGCCTACAAGGGGCTCACCTGCAGCCGCCGCCTCAAAGGCGTGAGCTACGGACCGCAGAAGGTGGATGATATCACCCTGGTGAATGACCTGGAACGCCCGGTATTCGCCAAATTCCCCATTCTGGCGCACATGAAGCACTGGCTGCTGGAGCAGCCCGGCACCCGCGCTGCCCTCATGAGCGGCAGCGGCTCCACCGTATTCGCCCTCACCCAGACCCCGGAGCAGGCTGCCGCCATTGCCACCCGCGCCAAGGCGGAGCTCGATCCCACCCTCTTCACCCATTGCGGCTGGGTCAACCCGCAACCGCAGGCCGAATGAGCTTCCCCTCCAGCGCTGCTGACCCGGTAAACCACAGCATACTCTGCGTGGCAGA
>JAZOTV010000120.1:0-6323 GCA_045657815.1 Akkermansia sp. | reverse complement strand
GCCACCTCGGCATCCGCATCGCCCCGCATGAACAGCCAGCAGATGAATGCAGGCAGGCAAGGAATCGCGATGACTGAAGACAGCAGGAACGGCCCAAGAGCATTGCAGAGGGAACAGATGAGTATCTTATCTCTGGACTTCATAACACCCGTAACTATATTATATCTGCCAGCGAAATGCAATCCAAACAACAGCAGACTTGTAAATTCAAGCCCCGGCTGATACAATTCCCGCAACACATCCATGCTTCCGCCCCTCATCCTCTGCCTGTTCATGCTCATGCTGGCTCTCGCCTGCGTGGGGGTGGTGGCGTATCAGGCCGTGTTGTTCATCACAGGTGCCGCCACGTGGGACACCGCCTGGTTTCCCATGCTTCTGGGGCAGCTGGGGGCTGTTTTCTTCGGCATCTTTGCCCTGGGCGCCTGGGGGCAGCACAGAGATAGGGATATCCAGATTCTCCTGGGCTGGCTGCTCTGCGGACTGCTGCTGGAAGTTTCGGCGCTGACTGGCTATGCCGCCCATTACGAATACAGCACCAGCAGCGCTCTGGTCAACCACGGAACCCGGGCTCAGGGCAATATCTCGGATGTAACAATGCACAGGTCATTCTCCGGAAAAGGGGTGCACCGCAAAATCTGGTTCACCTATGAATTCCACACCCCCGAGGGAAACCTCATCAAAGGAAAGTCAGGAGCCTCGTACTACTGGCTGACCCGGAAATCATTAGATACTCTGAGCAAGCACAGGAACAACGTATCCGTGCTCTATCTGGCAGAAAACCCGCAGTGCAGTAACATTGATAACTTCTGGCTGCTGTGGGACCAGACCATCACATTGGGCGCCTTCTCCACCATAGCGGGGTCAATATGCCTGTTCATCCTCTATCGGCTCCTCCGCCCCACCCGCCGCAAACCGCGCTATAAGAAGCGCCGCTAATCCCGACTCAACGGAAAAAGGTCGATTTACGATAATCGCGGTTGTTGGTCACATCGAACCAGATGTTGACCGAATACGTCGTATCCTTGTAGTCAATCAGGCCAGGTCGGATGATATAGCGACGACCATCGGGGCTGGCATGCGATTCTATCGTCTCGTAGCACGCATAACCGGGAATGCAGTCCAGCACATCATCCTCATCCATACCAGCCGGCAGCACCCAGGCGGTTTCCATGGAGAATCCATACCCACCCTTCAGCGAGAGCCCTCGTTTTGAAAGCCTCTGGTTCATCTTGCGGACAAGGCTCCGCAACACCTTGGGTGAGGGATTGCCCTTCACAAACTTCCGGGCTTTCTCCACCTTCACCCCATAAAGCGCCATTGACTCCCCATCCTGCACAACACCAGGCAGAAGTGAGACAAATAAAATCGAGCAAAGAAAAGCTTGTACCATATCTCGTTTCAGGATTGTTGTCAGCTCAGTCTATTCCCCCTGCTGCAGTTCTTTGATAAGGTGATAGACGCGCCTTGCATCGGCTATCTGGACAAGGCCCGATATCGGGGCAGAAAGGTCATTCTGGCCGCTCACATTGACCGCTCCCGCGCGGGCAAAAAGCTTGCCCAGCGTCCCCTTATGCAGGGACGGGTGGTCCAGGTAAATGGTACCCGTATTGCCTGATACTTCCTCATAATGCATCAGGAGTTCCTTATCAAGCGGATAACAGCGGAGCACCTGCCCCTCTGCCACATAAACAGCCTCGCGGGTGACGGCGTACTCCGCGAGGCTCAGTTTCTCACGCCAGCGCCTAGGTGCGCGAAGCAGCGTCACCGCCACACCCCCGAATACCAGCGCCAGCAGCCCGCAGAGCGCGCTGCCCGCCAGGGAGACCGGATAGCACTGCACGGCCATGCCGGCCACCAGCAGAACCAGCAGCAGCAACACAGCGCCGACCACCAGCCGGGCACGCAGGTGAGGATTCAACACCTCCAGCTCAGGGCGGCCATAATACAACAGGCCATCGGATGCCAGTTTACACACCTCCGGGTGCCGGGGCGCAGCGGCAGAGGGGGCCGCCGGTGCCGGAGAAGCAGGAGCGGCGGCGGCCTCATCCGGCTGCGACTGATAAAGCTCAGGCTCAAAAAGGCAGGTCCACAGCACCTCCAGAGACATGGGCTTCACTGCCCGGAAAAGAGAACAGAACCACAGCAGCACCACCGCCAGATACGCACAGCCGAACAATGCAGAGGATATCGGCAATCCCAGCTCCGCCGCCAGCAGACCGGAGGTCAGGGAATTGGCCAGATACAGCGCCGCAAACAGAACATGCGGCACCAGCAGAAGGAGTAATGAGGTGGTATGATATATCTTCTTCTCCACCGAGGCCGATACACGCTTCCGGCGCACAGCAGCCCAGGCGCCCGCAAGCAGAGCAGGAAGCGACGCCGCCACATACCACGCCTCATTGCACAGCCAGACCACAAGGGCGATAAATACCCCCGCTGCCACCACTGGCAAACCGCAATATCCCGCCGCCACACACGCCGCCAGGGCCACGCAGATGATATTCAGGACGATGCTTCTACTGTACATGGTAAGGATTATACACAACAGGGCATCCCCGGTCAAGCATAACCCCATCATAAAGAAATCAGCGCCCCCGCTAGGCCGCAACAAAATGAAGACCGCCGCAGCTGCGCTGGGCAACTGCGGCGGTTTCAGTAATTAAGCTTTTATCTGCTCACCAGTGGCTCAGGCCTCCTCGGAGGTGGAACCAGTAGCCGTGGTGGTGGTGGGAGCCACAGGAGCGGAAAGCTGGGGCAGGTCGATGATCTCGATCAGAGCCATGGGGGCGCTGTCGGTCATGCGCTGGCCGAGCTTCACGATGCGGGTGTAACCACCCTGACGATCCTTGGTAGCCTCAGCAACCACGCTGAACAGCTTGGCCACAACCTTGGGCTGGGGCAGCGTAGCGAGGGCCTGACGACGGGCATGCAGGGAACCGTTCTTACCGAGGGTGATGAGCTTCTCCACGTAGGGACGCAGGGCCTTGGCCTTGGCCAGAGTGGTGGTGATGCGGCCGTGGCTGATCAGGCTGCAAGCCTGGTTAGCAAGAAGGGCCTTGCGGTGGGAAGCATTACGCTGAAGCTTGGCTTTTTTTACGCCGTGTCTCATATTTGTTTAATGTGTGTTAGGTGTTTTGTGTTTAGTTATTTTGGAATCTTTACTCGTCATCATCGTCGCCGAAAGCGTCGATGTTGTGAGAGATGAGGGCCTGCAGGTCAGTGGCGCGGATCTCATCACCGTTGTCACGCATACGGGAAGCGGGAGCGGGAGCGGAGAGGAGCTTGGCGTCAAACTGCATACCCAGGGACAGACCGTGCTGCACGAGCTTGTCCTTGATTTCGTTAAGGGACTTCTTACCGAAGTTGCGGTACTTGAGCATTTCGCTCTCGGTCTTCATGGCCAGCTGACCAACGGTGGTGATGTTGGCGTTGTTCAGGCAGTTGGCAGCACGCACGGAAAGCTCAATCTCGTTCACGCTCATGTTGAGCAGCTTGCGGAGCTGAGCAGTGTTGGCATCCTGCTCGCCACCATTGGACTTGTCGAACTCTACGCGGCGGCTGTCGGCGTCCACGAACACGTCGAGGTGGTGGCGCATGATGCTGGCGGCCTGCAGCATGGCATCGGCGGGGCTCACGCGGCCGTCGGTCCAGATATCGAGCACGAGCTTGTCGAACTCAGTCATCTGACCCACACGGGCGTTGTCCACAGCGTACTTCACGCGGGTCACCGGGGAGAAGATGGAGTCAATCGGAATCACACCGATGGGGCGATCCTTGTCATTGTTATCATCGGCAGTGTGGAAACCACGGCCCACGCTCACCTCGAAGTCGCAGTCGAAGATGGTGCTCTGGTCAAGGTGGCAGATAACCTGGTCCTTGTTCACCACGGTGTAGATGTGGTCATCCTGAATGTCACCAGCGGTCACCACGCCCTGCTTCGTCACGCGAAGGGAAAGGGTGCGGGGTTCCTTGCCGAAGTGCTTGAACTTGACCTTCTTGAGGTTGAGGATGATTTCGGTCACGTCCTCCACCACGCCAGGCAGAGAGGTAAACTCGTGCTGGGCACCGGCGATACGCACGCTGGTGATGGCAGCACCCTCCAGGGAGCTGAGCAGCACGCGACGCAGGGAGTTACCGAGGGTGTGACCAAAGCCGGTCTCGATGGGCTCGGCAATGAAGGTCACGTGGTTGGGATCCTCCGGGTCAGCGATGCGCTTAAGCGTGTTCGGAATCTCGAAATGGGCCAGCTTGATGGGCCCCTGCTCCTGAATGATTTCGTCAGACATATTAGTGTGTTTGTGTGGCCGGGTTCCCCTCCATGCGGGCTCTGCTTCCAGCGGAAAAGGAGGACCAACGACCGGATTTTTTGATAAACCCGCGCGGCGCAAAGAATACAGCTAATTCACTCACTTAGCAAGCCTTTTCTTTGATATTGACAGTTTTTGTTCTATTTTTTCCTGATATCGGGATTTTATCGAGCAAATTTTACACCATTTTCTCCTACCAAGCACCGCAGAAAAACAGCAAATCCCGGCACACCGGGAACCGCAGGCTCAATATACGCGAGGCAGGCGCGGCCCCAGGCCTGTAAAAATCTCCCACACAATGGTACCGGCCTTTTCTGCCACCTCGGTCACGGGGATATGCTCACCAAAAAGCTCCACCTCATCTCCAGAGGCCACCTGCGGCAGGTCGGTGACATCGGCCATAATCTGGTCCATGGTCACGCGGCCCAGCATAGGGCAGAAGTGGCCGTTGATGTAGACGCGAGCGCCCTTGTTGGAAATCTGGCGGTTCCAGCCATCTGCATAGCCAATGCCGATGGTGGCCACGCGGGTGGGACGGTTCGTCACATGTGTGCGCCCATAGGAAACGCCATGCCCGGCGGGCAGCTCGCGCACCAGGGTCACGCGGGCATGCAGGCTCAGCGTCGGCCGCAGCACGCCATCGTAAATAGAAGCCATGGGCGCCACGCCGTACAGCAGCAGACCGGGACGTGCCAGATTTGCCACGGGCACCTCATAGCCCAGTTCGCCCGCACTGGCGGCAATATGGCGGTAACGCAAAGCAAAATGCTGCTGCAGCGTGTCCACACAACCCTCAAATACTCCGATTTCGTTCTGGGTAAAGGGCACATCCTCATCTGCCGAGGGGAAATGGGACATCACGCCCTCTATCCGCAGGTTCGGCATGGATTTAAGCTGAGCCGCGACCTCGCCCAGCTGGCCGGGCAGGAATCCCTCTCGCCCCATACCGGTATCCACCGCCACATGCAGGGCAAACTGCTTGCCATAGAGCGCAGCCAGGCTCTGAAACTGCTCCGCTTCCTCCACGCTGGATACCGTGCAGCACCAGTTATTCTGCACAATCTCCTCGCGCTCTGCCGGAAAAGTGGGCCCCAGAATGAACGGCGTAGTGCGCACACCAGCGCGAAGCAGGCGGCGGGCCTCACCCACATTCGCCACACCAAAGAAGGAAACGCCGTGATTATCCAGCCGCCGGGCCACCGGCTCCAGGCCATGGCCATACGCCCCGGCCTTCACCACCGGCATCAGCTCCGTATCGGGCAATGCCTGGCGGGCAATATCCAGGTTATGGGCTATGGCCTCCAGATTCACGCAGGCCCAGGCGCGTGCAGGACTTTCACTACTCATGCCCCGACTCTACCACGCGCCCATCGAGCTGTCAAGTTTCAACCCCTGTATCACGCAGCAAGAGCAGAGGATGTCCCCCACTCGCTCAATTCAGGGAATGAACTTCCAGCCTCCGGCCTGTATCAACGCGTCAAAATTCTCACGTGGAGCGTGCTCACCGCGTTCCACGGCCATGCGCAGATACATATTGGCGCGCATGGGATCAGAAGCCTTGGCGGCATTCCCCATCTGCGCCAGTGCAGCCATGAGCGTGTAGCACCCCGGCACCCCGGCAGTGGCAGCAGCCGTCAGCGCACGGAAAGCGCGTCCCATATCTGCCGGCACCCCAGTTCCGTTGAAATAAAGATCGGCCAGCGCCATATTGGCAAACCCCACCCCGGCATCGACCAGCTGGGTCAATATGCGCACCGCTCGTTCAGCATCCGGCTGGCAGCCACGCCCGGCTGCAAGGCAGTAAGCATACGCCACACCGCCCCGGGCATCGCCCATATCTGCAGAGCGGCGATAAAGCTCAAACACGCGTTCCCTGGAATATTTTTCCGGCTGTTTGATGTATTCACCCGCCAGCGGGATGAAAGCCGGGGCATACCCCAGCAGCGCAGCACGGCGGAACAGACTGATAGCAGCCTCTGTATCCGGTTTGATGATATTCTGCAACCCGGGACTGAG
>JAZOTV010000119.1:0-3448 GCA_045657815.1 Akkermansia sp. | reverse complement strand
ATATTTGGCGCCAGTGGGCGCACGGGGCAGGTGCTGCAGGCAGCTGCGGGGCAGGCGGGGTATGAGGTGCTGGCCCCGGCGCATGGGGAATGCCCGCTGGAGCAGGCGGAGGCCGTGAGTGACCTGGTGCTGGGCAGTGGTGCGCAGCTGGTGGTGAATTGTGCGGCTGTCAGCGGACTGGAGGCCTGTGCGGAGGACCCATTGCAGGCGCATCTCATCAATGCGGTGGCGCCGGCGGCCATGGCGCTGGCCTGCCGGCACACAGGGGCCCGGTTTGTGCATTTGTCCACGGACTATGTGCTGGACGGGCGGCGCCCGGGGCTGAAGGATGAAGCGGCTAAGTGCCGCCCCCTCAGTTGCTATGGCGAGAGCAAGCGCGAGGGCGAGCTGCAGGTGCTGGAGGCGCTGCCCGCGGCGGTGGTGGCGCGTGTTTCCTGGGTGTGCGGGAATCCGCACAAACCCTCGTTTATGGAGAGCGCGGTGCAGCGCGCTCTGGCGGGGCAGCCGCTGGCAGCGGTGGCAGATAAGTTTTCTCTGCCCACGGATGCCGCCGATATTGCCCGCGCGGTGCTGGCGCTGGGTGAGGGGGCTTTCAGTGGTGTGGTGCAGGTGACCAGCAGCGGGGAGCCGCTGAGCTGGTGGCAGTGCGCTGCGTTGGCCATGCAGGCTGCGGTGGAGCAGGGGGCTTTGCCTGTGGTGCCTCCCATAGAGCAGCAGAGGCTGGATGAAGTACCCTTTTTCAAGGAGCCGCGCCCGCGGCACACGGCTATGAGCAATGCCCGGCTCACGCAGCAGCTGGGTATTCCCATGCCCGCGGCAGAGGAGGTGGTGCGCCGGGTGGTGCAGCGTTATCTGGCGCACAAAATCTGCAGCTGATGCGGAGTGCGCCTGTGCAGATTATTTGTCTTTTTGCTCTATACTGCATTGCAACTGAAAGAATCGGCAGCCCACGCGCGTAAACATGGGTATGACATTCAGGTCTCTCCTTTTCGCGGTGGTGGTCAGTGCAGTTTGCTCCACCCCTCTTTTCGCCCAGCAGCAGAATGCTGCGGGGTTGCCTGTGCTGGTGGCAGATGAACACCCCTTCCTGGAATGGGGCGGGGCGTATCCGCGCTGGTCGCGCATGACCCCGGCGCAGGGCGCGGCAGATATCCGCCTGGCGGTGCAGCGCGCGCAGCAGCGCATTGAGGCTATCTGCCAGGTAAAGCCGGAGGAGGCAACCTGGGAGAATACTTTTGCCGCATTTGATATGCTGGATTGGGAGGTGGACTGCGCCGACCAGCTGCTGAGTAATCTGGAGTATCTGATGGATTCCCCGGAGGTTCGCGCAGCGGTGGAGGAGGTGATGCCGCTCATAGCGGAATATAATGCTTCCATTACCTCCAACTCCCGCTTGTGGGAGGTGATGCGCCACGCCAGCATGCAGCCCTGGGTGCGCACTCTTTCCCCCGCCCGCCAGCGCTTTGTGCAGCAGGTGGTGGATACGTTCAAGGACAGCGGTGCGGATTTATCTGCCGAGCAGAAGGCCCGCAAGCTGGCTATTGGTAAGGAGATGGCGGAGCTGCGCCTGAAATATGAGAAGAATTGCAAGGATTCAGTGAATGCCTGGCAGCTGGTGATTACGGATAAAGCCAGGCTGGCTGGTATGAGCCCGGATTGGATGGAACGCGCGGCGGCCAAGGCGCAGGAGCGTGGTCACGGCACGCCGGAGCAGCCGCAGTGGCTCATCACGCTGGATTACGCCAGTGTGGGTGATGTGCTGCGGCATTGCGATGTGGAGGAAACGCGCCGCCTGTGCTGGCTGGGCCGATGCTCCGAGGGCAACACGCCGGAGTTTGACAATGCGCCGGTGGTGGACCGCGTGATGGCGCTGCGCAGTGAGCTGGCCACGCTGCTGGGATTCGGCACGTATGCGGATTTGGTGACAGCTCGCCGCATGGTGGGCAGTGGTGAGGCTGCGCTGGATTTTGTGGATGATATGATGCGCAAGGTGAAGCCCGGTTTTGACCGCGATGTGGCCCAGCTGCTGGAGTTCATTTCTGCCCGGGAGGGGCGCCGCGTCACCCAGGTGAACCCCTGGGATGTGAATTACTACATCACCCAGCTGGCTGAGAAGGAATGCGGGTTCGACAGCGATTCCCTGCGTCCCTACCATAAGAAGGAGAATGTGCTCACCGGTATGTTCTCGGTATTCGAAGGTTTGTACAATGTCCGTATATCGGAGGTGCCCACCCGCTGTCTGCAGCCTGGTGAGCAGGCCGCGGAGGGCGAGGCTGAGGTGTGGCACCCGGAGGTGAAGCTGTATGCCATTCACGATGAGGCTACGGGCCGCCACATGGGCTCGGTCTACATGGACCTGCACCCCCGCAGCACCAAGCGCGATGGCGCCTGGGTGATGCGCGTGCGCCACTACCCCGTGGTGGATGGGGCGCGCCCGCCGCATCTCTGTGTGCTGGTGGGTAATCTGAAGTCTCCCACTGCCGGCAAGCCTGCTCTGTTCACGCACCTGGATGTGCTCACGCTGTTCCACGAGTTCGGGCATGCGCTGCACAGTATGCTGAGCGATGTGGAGCTCTATTCTCACACGGGAACCCGCGTGGCGCGCGATTTTGTGGAGCTTCCCAGCCAGATCAATGAGAACTGGGTGTGGATTCCGGAGGGGGTGATGTCGTATGCCCGCCATTGGGAGACAGATGAGCCTATGCCGGCTGATTTGCTGGTGAAGCTGCAGAAGAGCCGGTTTTTCATGCCGGGGTATGATATGATGGGGCAGCTGCGTATGGCTAAGCTGGACCTGGAAATGCATATTAACTACGCCAGCAAGTTCCGCGGGCGTGATCTGGATGCCGCCAGCCGTGAGCTGCTGGATCCCTGGAACCTGCCGCTCACGGTGCCATCGCCCTCGGTCATGCGGTGTCTGCCGCATTGCATTTCCGGTGGTTATGCTGCGGGGTACTATTCCTACAAGTGGGCAGAGGTACTGGCGGCCGATGCCTTCACGAGATTTGAGAAAGAAGGACCCACCAATGCCGCGACTGGTGCAGATTTTCGCCGGGCTGTGCTCAGCACCGGCGGCAGCCGCTCAGAGAGTGAGACCTTCCGCGCTTTCATGGGGCGTGAGCCGAACCCCGATGCACTCATGCAGCAGCAGGGCATGGCCGATTGATGCTTTGAGCGAGAGAGCTTTGATACCGTCCTTTCCATGTTCCGGGAAGGACGGTTTTTTCTCTGCAACTGGCCATTTCTATTTGTTTTCAAATCCATGGGGTTGCAGTTGTGTCTACACCCGCAACCATGAAAGCGAAATCACTCTGCTACATGTTGGCGGCCACTACGGTGGCCGGGTCTGCCGGGGCTCAGCAAGCCAGCGGCTATATGGATACAGCCTGGGGCTGGGAACCGGCGTTTCTGGAAATTGTGGAAGTGCCCGTGAGTTTGCAGCGCGGTC
>JAZOTV010000118.1:0-2719 GCA_045657815.1 Akkermansia sp. | reverse complement strand
GTGCGACCCCGGCGATGCCCAGAAGTACCTCGACTCCGGCTGCGTGGCTCTGCAGTATGCCGATAACCACAACGGCTCCGAGCTCCGCATCGCAGGCCTCATGGACCCCACCGGCCGCGCCATGGGTCTCATGCCCCACCCGGAACGCTTCCTGAAGCCCCGCCACCACTATGACCCGGATTGGTCCGGCGACCCCGATTGGGGCTGGGGCTACTACTTCTTCAAGGGTGCTTATGATGCCATTAAGTGAATAATGAAGAAGTGAATAGTGAATAGTTTTCACGCATCCGCCGCAGTTCATCCTGAGCTGCGGCTGATTTTTCTTCATCAATTGTCAATCGTCATTCGTCAATAGTCAATTCCTTGACAAAGCCTTGGGGCTGGGCTAGACTGGCAGCATCGCAGAGCAACCTACATTTTCGCTGAGTCTGGCCGGTGGACGGCTGGGGGTGGTGCCGGCAGGGGCTTTTCCCCGGCTGGAGCGGGCGTTTGCACGCAGCGCGGGAGCGGGTATGCTGGATTTGCTTCGGCATGGGTTGCCGCTGGGGGCGGGGCCTTTCCCGGCCTGGCTGCGGGAGCGGGCGCAAGAGCTCATGATGGCGCATCTGCGCCGGCTGCGACGCGGGGAGGACACTGCGCCGCAGCTTTCCCTGCAACAGGCGGGCTCCTGGCTGGAGGGCATGCCGCCGGTCTATGGCGGCACGGTGACAGCGGGCCTGCTGGTGGAATGGTTCGGCACGCTGGGGGAGGCGCTGATCTGGCAGGCAGAGCGAGAGCTCACCACGCCCGAGAAATGGCTCGCCACCCTGGGTGAAGGCTGGCAGCAGCTGGGCACCCTGTGCTTTCACCTGGCCGAAAATGGAGGCGAGGGTGCCGAATCGCATCCCTTTGCCTTCCTGGCCACCTTCATTCACCGCGCCGGGCAGGATGGCAAGCCCCGCCACGCGCCGCTGGCGCTGGCCCGCCAGCTATATGCGAATGATGTGGATTCCCTCACCACCCTGCTGCGGCCGCTGCAACAGGCGGCAGCAGGCAATTCCTTTCTGAACGAACTCATCAACAGCGGCGCAGTCTACAAACCCTGCGCCTGGGGCCCCCGGCAGGCCTATGATTTTCTGGAGAGCCTGCCACTGCTGGAGCAGGCCGGCATCGAAACCCGCATGGTGAACCTGTGGCAGAGCCGCCCGCCCCGCGTGGAGCTGGAGGTGCAGCTGCAACCCACCGGCAGCGACAGTCAGAAACCCGACCGAGCCCCGGCACTGAATATCTCCACCCTGCTGCGCTTCAGCCCCCGCGTGGTGCTGGGCAACTACGAGCTGAGCGAGGCCGAGCTGGAGGAACTGCTGGCCGGGGAAGACGGCCTCATCCGATTCCGAGGCGAGTGGGTGCGGCTGGATCGCGAAAAGCTCGAGAAACTGCTCAACAGCTGGCGCCAGGCCACCCGCATGGCCGCTGGCGGCATCCCCCTGCTGGCGGGGCTTCGCTGGCTGCTCGGCAAGCACAGCACCGCCCTGCCCAACATTCCCCCGCCGGAGGAGGACGGCATGCGCGCCATCGCAGCCCCCGCTCTGCAGGAATCACTGAAGCAGCTCTGCATCAGTCACCAGGAGCCCCGGCTTCCCAAAAAGCTGGCAGCCACCCTGCGCCCCTACCAGATGGATGGCGTGCGCTTTCTGCTGGGCGTGACTGAGGCCGGTTTCGGCGCCTGCCTGGCAGATGACATGGGACTGGGCAAGACCCTGCAGGTCATCGCCTGGCTGGCGCATCTGCACGCCACCGGGGAGCTGGCAGACCGCGCCGCGCTCATCGTGGCACCGGCATCGCTGCTCACCAACTGGCAGGACGAACTGCGCAAATTCGCTCCGCAGCTCAACACCCTGGTGCTGCACCCCTATGCCCTGAACCGGCAGGACTGCGACTACCTGCAAAAGAACCCGGGCTGGCTGCTGAGGCGGGCGCATGTGGCGCTCACCACCTATGGCATGGCCACCCGCCTGGCCGAGCTGCTGGCGGCGGAGCCCCTGCCCGCCCTGGTGCTGGATGAGGCGCAGGCCATCAAGAACGCGGACTCGCAGCGCACGCGCAGCCTGCTGCTGCTCAGTTCACCGCGCCGGGTGGCTCTCACCGGCACGCCTGTGGAGAACTCGCTGGGCGAGCTGCGCAGCCTGTTCCATTTCCTCACCCCCGGCCTGCTGGGCACGGAGAAGGAATTCAACGCCATGGTGCAGAAAATGGGCACCGACTACAGCCCGCTGCGCAGGCTGGTGCGGCCCTTCATGCTGCGCCGCCTGAAAACCGACCCCGCCCTGCTGCCCGAGCTGCCGCCCAAGACCGAGCAGGCAGCCTACTGCCTGCTCACCCCGGAGCAGACCCGCCTCTACGCCCGCGAAGTGGAGAAGTTGCAGGCCATTGTGCACGAGCCCGACCCGCAGACACGCCTCACCCTACTGCTGCCCATTCTGAGCCACCTGAAGCAAATCTGCAACCACCCTGCCCAGTACCTGGGCGAAAGCTACTATGACCCCGCCCTGAGCGGCAAGATGACGCGGCTGGGCCACCTGGCGCGGCAGATAGCCGCTGCGGGAGATGCCGCGCTCATCTTCACCCAGTACCGCAGCATGATGGAGCCGCTGCATGATTTCCTGGCCGGCATCTTCGGCGCGCCCGGGCTGGTGCTGCACGGCGGCACGCCCATAGCCGAGCGCCGGGAGCTGGTGCA
>JAZOTV010000117.1:0-2089 GCA_045657815.1 Akkermansia sp. | reverse complement strand
TTGGCTCACAGAACGACATGGCTAGATCCGACTTGGTCTTCCTCGATAGCCAGGGTATGGCCCTCATCGCCCAGCGCAGCGAGACCATCACCATCCGGGGCGGTGGCTGCATCCGCGCCAAGGGCCGCATGCACACCACCGCGGCCGATGCCACCCACTTCTCCAACTGCCGCGGCCACATCAGCGTGCAAGGTGCCACCTACGAGGCCATGATGGACGATGCCATCAACGTGCACGCCACCTGCCTCGGCATTCAGGAGGTGGAATCTCCGCGCACCTTTATTGCGCGCTACATGCATGACCAGGCCTATGGGTTCGAGGTCATGGAGCCCGGCGAGCAGCTGCAGTTCATCCACGGCCCCACGCTGGAGCTGAATCCGCAGCTTCGCAAGGTGGAAAAGGTGGAAGTCATCGACCCGCGTCTTGTACGCGTCACGCTCACGGAGGATATTCCTGCGGGCATCGGCGAGGGCGACGCCATCGAGAACGCCGACTGGCACCCCAGCGTGGATTTCAGCCACAACACCGTGCGCCACAACCGCGCCCGCGGTGCGCTCTTCACCACCCCGAAACCCGTGCGTGTCATCGGCAACCACTTCGACCATACCCACGGCTCTGCCATTCTGCTGGCAGGCGATGCCCAGGGCTGGTATGAAAGCGGCGCCTGCCAGGATGTGCTCATCAAGGATAACGTGTTCCGCCACGGTCTCACCGGTCTCTACCAGTTCACCGATGCGCTCATCGCCATCTGCCCCGAGGTGCGCAAACCCGGTGAGCAGAAACAGCGATACCACCGAAACGTGCGTATTACAGGCAACGAGTTCATCACCCACCGGGTGCCCCTGCTCTCTGCCATCTCGGCAGAGGACGTGACATTTACAAAGAATACCATCCGATACCGCGATATCTATCCTGCCCAGTCCGGGGGCCGTCCCTATCTCATCAAGGAAGCCTGCGGCACTACGAAACTGCAGAAAATCAAGTAAATGCGATACTTCATCGCCATTAACCTCATCATCACCGCCGGGATTGGCTATGTTCTCAGGAACGCCAATCCCGGCGAATGCTGTGATGCCGAAGGCGTCATACTGCTCCAATACGCCTTTCCGTATTTCGCCTCGGCCTACACACTGCTGATGCTTTTTGCCTTCCGGCGCAAATCAGCCTTGCTCGCGCTGCTGGCCGGTGTAGCCCTCTGGTTTCCCCTGGCCGTGGCATGGGGCTGCGTCTGCGGGCATGAGAGCTACTCCTGGATTCCCCTGCCGCTGTCATTTCTCATTCTGCCACCGCTGGGCATAGGCTATGCATATGCCCGTAAGGAGGTGGATTTCATACTGCTGATTCTCTACTTCCTCGGCTTGCTGCCGGCTATCATTTACTTAGCCTGAGATATGTTGATCATCCTGTTTACAGCTGCTACAATCCCAGCCTTCGCTATTGCCTTTTTCTGTCTGCTGCCAGCATATATCTTTAACCGCCAGAGTGTGCGAGAAGCGCTGGTGCTCCTGGAGGAAGGCTGCTCCCGCTGGTTCTGTCTAGCCGGCTATGCGCTCATCTGCCTGGAGTTCGGCATCAGCTGGCTTTTCCAGACAGCGATGGCGGTCAACCAGTTGTTTTACGGAGAGGAACGCAGCATCTTCGGTGGGATCTTCTGTTTTGCGGCGGCGCTCATGTCACTCTGGACCGCTGTGCTGAGTCGTCGTGCCTTCTGGCGGATATGGAAGAAACGCACCATTCACCACCGCATCCGCAGTCTGCTTTCCACCCTGCTCATCGGGACTGCCGTGTTGTTGCTCTATGGGGGAATCTGTTCAGAATACTTTCTCTTCGGCGCCATTGTCTGCCTGATGCTCTGGTGTTACCTGCGATTCCGGGTGCAATAAATCCACCATATTGCCGTCATTGTGAAGTCGGATCGTAGCCATGTCGTTCTGTGAGCCAAGGAGTTGGCACAATAATTTGTCTTCCTAAGACCGCTTGGCCTCCGACTTGTTCAGAATACTTTCTCTTCGGCGCCATTGTCTGCCTGATGCTCTGGTGTTACCTGCGATTCCGGGTGCAATAAATCCACCATATTGCCGTCATTGTG
>JAZOTV010000116.1:0-14100 GCA_045657815.1 Akkermansia sp. | reverse complement strand
AGGAGAGAGCGAGAAGCTCTCTCCGTGGTCGGAGGGGATAGGGGAGGCAGACAGCCTCCCCAGCATGTCTTTACACCAAAAGGGTGAAATCTGCATAAATGAGACATTTGTGCAGATTTTTCAAATTCACAATTGACTTTGGCGTACAAAAACCAGGCGGGCAGGTGCATGGCTGCACCTGCCCGGGGAAGTAATCCGTTTATTTCAGCTTTTTATCAGCGGAAGATAGCCTCGTACACCTTGGTGCCGTACTGGCGGCTGGCGCGGATGCTGATGGACTCTGCATCCTGGTTGAGGCGATAGGTGTGAATGAGCCCATGGCTGTTGATGTGGGTGGCGCCTTCCACCTGGCACTGGGCAGAGCCCACGATGGTGAGGAGGCGGGTCCCGGCCGGGACGCTCAGCTCGGTGTTCAGCGCGTAGTCACCGGTGTTGTAGGCGGTGGAGAAATCGCAGTCGGTCAGGCTGGAAGCCATGGCGGCGGTATCCACGCTGGGGATGGTGATCTGGAAGGCGTTGAGGCGCAGTTCCTGGTCCTGCTGGCTCACGTTGGTGAACCTGATGGCGCTGATGCGCTTTTTGGGCATGTACTTCTTCTGCACCACGAATTCGGTATCGTAGTATTGCTGCAGGAAGGCTTTTTCTGTGGTGCCGTCCTCCAGGGTGAACTCAACCTCACCCCAGTTCAGGAGGTCCTTGTTATCCAGGTTCACGGTAAGCCCCTGGCCGCTCACCGGGGTGGGGAAGGCAATGCCGAAGCCCTGGCCGGGAGCTGCCTTGGCGGTTTCCATCACGCGCACCAGGGCCACGTGGGTCTCATCGCTGTAGGCAGAGATGCTCTTGAGGCCGTTCACAGTGTTGCTCAGGCGGGCGGGCAGGGGTTTGTTCACCAAAAACTCGCTCACACCCAGGCGGCGTTTCACCTGGGGCTGGGTGAGGCGGAAGCGCAGCCAGCGGGCGGTGATGGGCGCCTGGCTGAGGTCCTCCAGCACAATGCCGGTGGTGCGTTCGGCGCCCAGCGGGGTCCAGTTTTCGTTGTCGGTGGAGTATTCCAGCTGGCCGCCGGCGGTGGTGTTCTTGTTGTTGCGGTCGCTGAGCAGGAGCTTGAGGGTGCGAATCGGCATGTTCTTGCCGAAATCCAGGCAGAACCAGTCGCCGGCCTGCTGGGTGCGGGCCGATACCCAGTGGGTGTTGAAATCATTGTCGGAGAGATTGGCAATCTGCTCCTTTTCGTTGCCCATGTTGGTGGAGAAGGTGGGCATAAGGGCTCGGAAATCGCCGCCGGCAAGTTCGGAGTAGATGCTGGCGTTGAGGAAGTTGTAGGCAGCCATTACGGAGGGGGTGATGGCAAAGGCACCCACCTGCACGTCTTCCACCTGTTCTACCTTGCCGTCCACCCAGGCGTTGCGGCGCAGGCTCTTGATGCGCTCCAGCTTCTCTACCATGCGGAAGAAGATATCCATGCGCTCCGGCAGGCTGTTGGTCTGCAGCGCGCGCACGCCATCAATACCGGCCATGCCCATGGAATAGAAGGCGCGGATCCAGGGGTCGATTTCGGATTGCAGCGGGCCCAGGTCGCGGGTGTCGCGCAGCTTTTCTGCGGCGCTGGCCACGCTGCTGAAGATGACCAGCATCTGGTTGCTCAGCTTTTCATCCGGGGTGCCGTTTACAATGCTCTCGCGGAAGCGGTTGGGCAGGTCGCCCAGGTCCGTGGATTCCTCGCGGTAGTAGCCGTGGCCGTTCGGCAGCAGGTAGGAGTTGTGGTTGCAGAAGGTCTGCATGGCCGATGCACAGCGCGGATACATGCGGGAAATGCCGTCCTTCCAGGTTTTGTCGGAGTTGAAGTCCTGGATGTTCCAGGTGTAGTTGGCCACGCCGAAGAGACCCACCTTGCTGGCCTCGGCCCGCTCCATGGGGTTGGCCACAAAGCCGCTCATCTGGTTCTTCATGTCGGGGTCCTGGTCCAGGCCGTAGGTGCGGCCCATGGAGAGGCGGGAGGGCTTGAAGTCATTGCAGGGCCAGTTCCACCAGATGAAGGTGGGGCGTTTCACGTGCGGGTTCACCCACTGCTGGCCTTCCAGGGTGATATCATGCACCACGGTGTTGCCGGTCCACATCACGTGGATATCCTTGTGCAGCCCCTCGCCGATGGTGGTGAGGAATTGCTCATTGGTCCAGCTCTTGTTGTAGCCGGTGGGGCACATGATGAGCTCCTGGTTCACATCCGGGTGCTTGCGGATGAAGTTCTCGAGTATGTAGTTGCAGAGCTGCACCTGGCGCTCCGGCTTGCCGATTTCGCCGAAGGAGTCATCCACCAGCACGCCGAAATCGCGCACGCCGATTTCATACATCCACTCCAGCTTCCGGCACAGACCGTCCAGCTGGGTGCGGCCCTCGTTTTCTGCCCAGTTCACCGTGTTGGCGGGGTGAATGGCCCACACGAAGCGCACGCGGTTCTCGCGGGCGCAGCGCACCAGGGCTGCCAGCTCGAAGGCCTTGCCTTCCGGGTAGGGCTGGTAGCAGCCCTCGCCGTGGTGCAGGGGGTCATCCTTGGGGGCGTAGATGTATAAGTTCATCTTGTTGCGGCCGTAGAAGCGGAACTGGCTCTGGCGGGCCTCGAAGCTCCAGGGGATACCGTAGTAGCCTTCCACCGTGCCGCGGTAGCGCATATCCGGCCAGTCCACCACTGTGCCCACGGTGATATCGCCCAGCTGCAGCATGCTGCGGATATTGTGGTGCGGGAAGGGGTCCTGGTGGGCATCCTTTGCGCCGGCCACATCCACCAGCATCTGGCTGAGGGTCTGCTTGGCGTAGAACCAGCCGGCGTCATCATTGTGCAGCACGGTCACATGCCCCTCCGGGGTGATTTCGATGGCATAGCCGCCGGAGACATTGGGCAGCTGGTCCCACAGCCCACCCTTGCTCTGGGGGGTGCGGTGCTCCACCGTAAGCTTGTTGACCGGGGTCTGCTGGTCATTCAGGTCCGCACGTTGCGGGGTGGGATAGATGGTGCACATGGCATTTGCGTTGCTGATGAGGGCTGCCAGCGCAAAGGCTGCACCCAGTAGGCGGGTCTTGATCATAAACTGAGAATAAGCGGGAGTAATTCGTTGAAATGGTGGAGTCGGTATTCGGGGTGCAGCGCCAGGCAGGCCTGTGCATCGCCCTGCGTGGTGCCGGCCCAGGCGGCGTTGATGATGCGCACGCCCACGCTGTGGCTGAGCTCGATATCGCTGGGCGCATCGCCCACGTAGATGATTTCCTCCGGCTGCAGGTTCCAGAGCTGCATGACCTGCTGCAGGCGCTCGGCCTTGCAGTTGTGCGTGGGCAGCCCCAGGCCGAACCACTCGAAGATGCCTTCCATGCCGTAGTACGCTATGGTGGGCATGGCGGTGTAGTGCTCTTTGCCGGAGATGAGCCCCACGCGCAGCCCGGCGGCTTTCACCGCCTGCAGCATCTCCACCGCGCCGGGGAAGGGCGCCGGGGCCAGCTCGCCATGCAGCCGCTCATAGGCTGCTACAAAGCGGTCGATGGGCAGGGCGGGGTCATCCGGGCTCATGCCCAGCAGCCCGCCCAGCACGCCGCGGTCGCTCAACCCGAACCAGGAAACCACTTCCTCCTGGCTGGGGGTGCGCCCGGTGATTTCGGCAGTGCACTGGCGATACGCCTCCACGCACAGCGGAAGCGTGTCACCCAGGGTGCCATCCATGTCGAATAATACGGCTTTGAGCATGTTGATAGACGGAATAAGGCGGCAGTATAACAAAAGCCACCAGTCATGGCAAGCATGCATTAATACTGCATATCTGGTATGTACGGCATGCGCGCGGTATTTCTTTCAGGTTTTCAGCGCGTGAGGAATGTTTTCCGGAACATGCGGCAGAATGCTGCCAGCACGCGGTAGAGCAGATAACACAATGCTGCCGGCACAGCAAGGAATGGCGTGAGCATCAGCAGTATCAGCCCCAGAGCGGCCCAGGCATAGGCTATGCGGAATCGCAGCGGATAATGCTGCCAGACTGTTTCCGGCGTTATGCGTGAGGAGAAGAGCCCGCCTTTGTTCCGGCTGTAATCTGCCACCAGCAGCAGCCCGTTGCCACATGCCACCACATCAACAGAACCGTGCCCAAACCAATCACCATAGCGCCAGGGGCGTGGTAATTTATATTGCTGCAGCAGCTTATTCATACGCCCGGCTGTGGGGCCGGTGGCTGATACTTCATCAAATCGCTGCATGTTCACTGCCGAGGGGCGGGCGATGAAGATGCGGGTGTAGACCTGCTCTCCCAGGCAGAAGGGATTTTCCGGACTGGTGTCGCTTTTGATGATTTGTTCCGGTGCGCCCCAGTATTCGTAATTCCAGTCCCGGTCCGGCATCAGGTAATAAAGCGGGAACCCAGCCACGATGAAGCACCACACCCCCACCAGCCAGCGCCAGATAATCCTTGCGCCTGTTTTCCGGGTTCCGTTCATGCTTTTGTTCCGGAGCTGGGCAGCAGCACGATATCCTGCCCGAAGATATCGGAGAACAGGGCGCCCTTGGTGCGCAGGGCCAGGTTTTCCAGGGTGAGGTCAGCTACATCCGGCACCAGCAGCTCCAGTCGGCGGGCGTTCTGGCGCACGGTGAAGGAGCGGATGCGGCGGGAGTGGGCGCGCTCCATGGCCTCGGCCACGCGCAGCAGGGCCGCCAGTTTCTGCACACGCAGGCGGTCGCTCTGGCTGAGCAGGGCATAGGTGGGTTCCGCCGGGGTGGGGGCGCCGTGGCGGTGGTAACGGGCCAGCAGGCCCACTACCTC
The DNA here is from genome assembly GCA_045657815.1 of Akkermansia sp. GTDB lineage: Bacteria > Verrucomicrobiota > Verrucomicrobiia > Verrucomicrobiales > Akkermansiaceae > Akkermansia. Next base: position 9,304 of record JAZOTV010000116.1, on the reverse strand, counting down.
CACATCGGCCCGGGAGAGGCCGAAGATTTCGGAATTGAGGATGATGTACTGGCTGTGGTGGTGGTGTTTCTTGGGGTTGATGTAGCTGCCCACCTCGTGCAGAATGGCGGCCACTTTGAGCAGGAGGCGGTCGTGCCGGGTGAGGCCGTGCAGCTCCTGCAGCTGGTCAAAGAGCATCATGGTGAGCCGGCGAATCTGCTGGCCGTGCGCCTTATCCACTCGGTAGTGGTTGGCCAGCAGCACGCTGAAGTGCACCACTTCATCCTCCAGCGCCAGGTCATCGTGCCGCCCGGGCATGAGATTGCGCAGGTAGGCGTGGGAGAATTCCTCTGCCGGGCACATGATGCTGCGCGGCTCCAGGTCGCGCACCACTGCCAGGTAGATGAGCACCGCCGGCAGCAGAGCACACACGCTGGCGTAGTCCTCCTTGTAGCGGGTCTGGCGCTGGCTGGGCGGGGTGGCGGCAATTTCGTGAGCCAGGCGGGAGAGCCCCTCCTCGGTCACGCCTTCGCCCTGGGCCAGGGGGGAGGAGATGACGTGAAAATCCGGGCCGAAGAGCACGAGGGCATCGGGCGGTTCGGGCAGGTCATCCTCGATATCGTAGACCACCTGCTCCATGATACCGCGGATATGCTCGCGGATGAGGGCGCCTTCGCTTTCTGTGCCGGCCATTTCCGTGGCGTCGCCGATGGCGATGCCGGTGCGGTGGGCACCCATGCGGTAGCTGGCGTAGTAGGAGATGCGCCCTTTGTCGAACAGCAGAAGACGCGTGTTGCCCGGGCCTACATGCAGCACCAGCACGCGTTTGGTGGCCAGCTCCTCATGCTTATCCAGCAGGGCGCGTGTGTTCAGGTAGAGCAGGCGGGTCATCTCGCCATCGTCCATCACCTCCAGCTGCATGCCGCAGGTAATCTGCAGGCGGTTCACCAGGGTGTCCATATTGCGCACATCCAGCAGGATATTGGTAGCCAGCAGGCGCACCTCCATCGGACCCGCCAGACGGTATTCGGCCAGCAGTTCGTTGTAGCCCTGCGCAATCTGCACGCAGCGGTCCATGGTATCGCGGGTGATGCAGCCGCCGTTGAATACATCGTGCGCCAGCTCCACCGGCTGGGAGAGCACATCCAGCACGCGGGTTTCATTCCCGGTCTGCTCCGCCACCATCATGGAGACGGCATCTGCCCCCAGGAAAATGACGGCTTTCACCACCGGAGTGGTGCGGGTTTCCTTGCGGCTGCTCGGGTTGCGGCGGGGTCTGGAAGCGCTGGTCGGCATAGTCAGTATTCTATACCAACGCTCCCGGCGTTTCAAGCACGCAGTTTGCATGATTCATTTGAAAATTGCATTCGGCTGTGCGATTTGCTACAATGCCCGCACATGGCATATCTGGAGTTAGAGCATGTGAGTGTGCATTTTCCGGTGCGCAATACCTGGGGTACCACCGGCGAGGTGGTGCGCGCGGTGGATGATGTGTGCCTTTCGGTCAGACGCGGGAGCATTCTGGGGCTGGTGGGCGAGAGCGGGTGCGGCAAGTCGACCCTCTCCCGCGCCATCATGCAGCTGCAGCCGGTGACCTCCGGGCGCATTGTGCTGGATGGCACGGAGCTGACCGCTCTGCCGCCGCGCGAGGTGCGCCGCCGCAGGCTGGATTTTCAGATGGTGTTCCAGGACCCCTACGCCTCGCTCAATCCGCGTTTCAGTATCTTTTCCACCCTGGCAGAGGCGCTGGGGCAGCGCGAGCCGCTCCCCCGCCGCGGGCGCGAGGAGGCCGTGGCAGAGCTCATGGAGCGCGTGGGCCTGAGCCCGGAGCACATGTACAAATACCCGCATGAGTTTTCCGGCGGCCAGCGCCAGCGCATTGCCATTGCCCGCGCCATAGCGCCGCGCCCGGCCCTGCTGCTGGCAGATGAGCCGGTTTCTGCGCTGGATGTTTCCATTCAGAGCCAGATTCTGAACCTGCTCACTGACCTGGTGCGGGAGATGGGTATTACCATGATATTCATTTCGCATGACCTGGGTGTGGTGCATTACCTGGCAGATGATATTGCGGTGATGCGCCGCGGGCACATTGAGGAATACGGCACGGCGGATGAAGTGTTCCACCACCCCCGCGCCGAATACACCCGCGCCCTGCTGGCTGCTGTGCCCACCTTGTGAAGTGAATAGTTTTCTGTACTTATGAATGCTCAACGGGATGATAGTCGGGAGATTCCTCCCTGTGTGATGCCACGGCGGCGGTTTATTGTGTGGTGTCTGTGGGCCTGTGTGCTCTGTGCGGTGGCATACATGGTCAGTTGCGGTATCAACGACCCTGAGGTTTTTGCGCTTCTCTTCTGTGCGGTGGTATTGCTGTCGGTTCCGGCGCGGTCGCGGGGTGGAACTCTGCTGCAGCTGCTGGGGCTCATGGTGCCGGTGGGCATGGCAGGAGCCTCTGTGCTGAGTGCAATAATTCGTTACTCTGGCGAACAGCCTTGGATGGAGTACCTGAAAATATTGTTCGGCTCCATGGTGCTGGTATGGTGGCTCGGTGCTCCGTTTATTATCCTGGGTGTACTGGTGAGCCTGGTATTCAGTTGGTTGAGGAAGCGTTTCAGCGGGCGATGAGGCATCCCGCTTGTACCTTGTTTTTTCACCATTCATTATTCACTATTCGCTCAAAATGTTCTGGACATCAATCCGCCGGGGCGGTATGATGACTACTAACGAACCAACATATAGAAACACACACGAATATGGGACTTCTTCAGAATCTTGCCGCCATCGCTATCCGTAACAAGGTCATGGGCAATCTGCGCGCCAACTGCCCGGAGGGTATCAAGGAGCAGCTCGAAACCCTGCTGGCCAATAAGGAGGCCGTGAGTATCATTCAGAAATTTGTGACCGAGGCCATGAAGGGCGGTGGCAAAATTCAGGCCGATGCCGTGACCACGCTTCCGTTCCCTGCCGAAATCCAGCAGCTTCTGGCCGATACACCCAAGCTGGTAACCTACCTGGTGCTGGCTGCCCGCATGGCCGGGAAGAAGTAAATTCCGCCCCGCGCGCGGGAGAACACATCATACCAGAATCTGCTTATGAGTGAGAAGCCGGATATCGTGGTGCCCGAGGGAGAGGGGCTTACATTGCCCGATGGGGCGGAATTCATACCGCCCGAGGGTGTGGAATTTGTTGTGCCTGAGGGTGAGAAACTGCTGTGGCTGTGCCGCAAGCCGATGCCCCCGGCAACGTGGGACATGGTAGCGCTGGGTGTGCTGCTGTGCCTGGTTGCAGGCTGTGGCATCATTTACGGCCTGGCCGAGACCGGGATAACCGGCAAACTGGCGCTGATATTCGGTGGCCTGTTCCTGTTTATTATTGCCGTGGGGCTGGCGACTTTCGTTCACCAGCGCAGCGTTGTCCGCCGCACCACGTATGTGCTGACGGATAAGAAGGCCTATATTCAGGAGTGCCCTGCCAGGCCGAAGGATAAGTGGCTGCTTTTCAGTTTCGAGGTGCACCCGCACATGATTTACAAGGTAAGGCGCCGCCGCAACGGCACGGTGGATTATGTGCTGGGCAAGGAACACCGCGGCAGCCTGACGCTCAGCACTGGTTTTATGCATCTGCCGCCGGAGCTGGACCCCGCAGCCCATTTTGAGAAACTGGGCGCCACTCTGCCGGCTGAGGGTGAGAAAAAACGCGCTTTCTGCGAATACAAGCGCCCCACCCCGGCCGGGCTGGGTATTTTCGGGTATGTGTTCCTGACCGGCCTGTTCGCCATTGGTTTTGCCTTGTGCTATGATGACCACGGCGCGGACCTTTACGTGCTGGGTGAGGAAACAGAGGCCAGGGTGGTGGCTTATGAGCAGGGGATTGAGAAGCGCGGCAGCCGCAGCAGACGCGAGGTGACGGTGTATTATCCCATTGTTGCTTTCCACACAGCCGATGGCCGCACCTGTGTCACGAACAGCCAGACGGGCTATGACCACAGCCCTGAGCGCGAGCCGGGGGACACGGTGCAGATATTGTACCACCCGGATGAGCCGCGCTATGCCACCATCAAGGATGATAGTATTCTGATTCGCCCCCTGGTGATTCTGGCTGCCATATTCTGGGCTCTGTGGAGCATCTGGAAGGGAATCAGGCGCTGGCGCCAGGAACGCCAGAGCGAATTTATCGAGGTGGCCTGCTCCAGCAAGGCTGAATCATAAACTCCGCAGATTCCGCATGTGCCATGAACCCGCCATCCAATCCCCTGCCGTTTGAGTTGTCGCGACATGAGAAGCTGCTCTGGAGCTATGCTGCCGCATCCAGCCCCGCTACCCATGTGAAGCGAAAATCGCTGTGGGTGCTGGCTGGTGTGCTGCTGTTTCTGGCGGCGGCAGGATACATCGCCGCTGCCTGCAGCAGTGGCGATGATCTTTTCTATCTGGCGCATCTCTTCCTGGTGCTGGGTGTCATTCTGGCACTGACTGCAAGGCAGGAGTATTCCAGGGGGCGCTATGAGACCTATGCGCTCAGCAACCGCCGTGCATTCATCATCGAGCATTCTGCAAGGAGGAAGCAGGAGCCGGTTGTCCTGACCTTTAGCGTGCGCCCGAAGATGGTATACCGAACCCTGCGCCGCAATAATGGCCACATGGATTACTATCTGGCAGAAGAGCACATGGGGAATGACTGCATGCCCCGGGGATTCATCGACCTGCCGCCGGAGCAGGACCCCGGCCCCGTCTTCGAGCAGCTGGGCGTATCGCTGCCGGCAGAAGGCGAAAAGCGGGAAGCGCCGGTCATTCAGCGGACGAAAGAGACACGCTCGCTTTCCTGGCGGAGTATCCTGACAATCTGCGCCTTTGTGGTGTGTATCTCCTTCTATTTCAACGATATTTACCTGTACCTTGCGGGGAAGGAAACTACCGCTGCCATCGTGTCCTACGAACAGGGCTCCAGATACAGAAAGCGCCTTATCGGGCGCAGCAGGAAAATCAAGGTGTTCTATCCTGTTGTGAGCTTTACCACGGCCGATGGGCAGCTGTGCAGAGCCGTAAGCCGGAATGGCTACGATAAATCACCTGAGCATGAGCCCGGCGACCGGATTCCCCTGTTATATGACCCTGCGAGACCGGAGAATGTCACGATCAAGGACGATTCGCTCATCTTCATACCGGCCCTTATGGCTCTTGTTCTGGCCTGGTATGTGCGGAGTCTGAGGAGAGATTGGCGCTCCCGGAAAAAGGAGCATGAGTCTCCTCGTATGTTCATTAAAGTGAGTTGACCCGGATTCTGCGTGCTCCCCCTGCCAATGCAGATGCAATTCCTTGCTTTTTACAGCCCGCGGCGGCCTTCGAGAGCGCGCATAAGGGTGATGGCATCTGCATGGCCAAGGCCGGCCCCGGCGGGCATGCCCTGGGCCAGGCGGGTGCAGCGGCAGGGGTAGTTGCCCAGCAGCTCTGCCAGGTAGAGGGCGGTGGCTTCACCCTCTACATCGCTTCCCACGGCAAGTATGACCTCACAGCCGGGGTGCTTCTGCACCCGTTCAAGGAGTTTGTTGATGGCCAGATCCTCGGGCATGATGCCGTCCAGGGGGGAGATTTTGCCGCCCAGGCAGTGATAAAGCCCGCGGAAGGTGCCGCAGCGTTCGATGGGGAGTACATCGGTGGGTTGTTCCACCACGCAGAGCAGGGCGGCATCGCGTGTGGGGTCATCGCAGGCGGTGCAGCGGCAGCCTTGCTCGGCAAAGAAACCGCATTCCGGGCAGTTGCCCACGGAATCTGCCGCGGTGGTGAGGGCTGTGGCCAGCTGCCGGGCTTCGTTGCGGCCCTGTTGCAGGAACCAGAGGGCCAGACGCTCTGCGCCGCGCGTGCCCACACCGGGCATGCGTTTGAGTGCGGCTATCATATCCAGCACGGGGCGGGGGTAATCCTGGGCTTTCATGCGCGGCGGAAAAGGTGGAGGATTTCAGCACCCAGCCAGCAGGCCAGGGCGCAGATGACGGGGGCTGCCATGTTCAGCACGCCGCCCCAGAGCACGCAGAGGATGCCGGGCAGCGCCAGCGCGGTCACGGCCAGCAGGCCTATCTGCAGGCGCCCGGAGAAATGCCGCTCTGTAAGCAGCACGAGCGACAGGTAGAAGGTGACGGCCAGGCAGAGGCCGAAGGTGCCCGCAGGCCCCAGCAGGTTGATTTGCGCCTCCTCTGCGCCGATGTAAAAGGGGCTGCCGCCCAGGAAGCGGATCTGCTCCCACTCCAGGTACTGGATGGCCCCGGTGGCGGTGAGCGTCACCATCAGTACCAGCACAGCAAAGCTCAGCCCGGCCCAGTGGAGCAGGCGGTGGTCGGTGCGGTTCATCTGCCGGGGCTGGCGCAGCCGCTGCAGCAGGTCTGCCAGGTGTTTCTTCATGGCGGGGGAGGTCTGGGTGAGGGAGAACAGACACGGCGACCGTGGGTGCCCACAGCCGCCGTGCCTGAAATTATTATGACTTAAGCATCAAGTTAATCGACATAGCGCTTCACAATAAGAGAAGCGTTGTGACCGCCGAAGCCGAACGAGTTGCTCAGCGCTACATCCACGGTCATGCTGCGGCCCACATTCGGGCACACGTCCAGGTCACATTCGGGATCCTGGTTGAAGACGTTGATGGTGGGCGGTACAAAGTTATCCTGAATGGCCATGACGCAGGCCAGCAGCTCAATGGCGCCGGCTGCACCCAGCAGGTGGCCAGTCATAGACTTGGTGGAGCTCACCACCAGACCGTTCTTGGCGTAGTCGCCGAAGGAAGCCTTGATGGCTTTGGTCTCGCAGATATCGCCCAGCGGGGTGGAGGTGCCGTGCGTGTTGATGTACTGGATGTCTGTGGGCTTCAGGCCGGCGTGCTTCATGGCCATATCCATGCAGCGGGCTGCGCCCTCGCCATCCGGCATGGGGGAGGTGAGGTGGTAGGCATCTGCGCTCAGGCCATAGCCCACCAGTTCGCACAGAATCTTGGCACCGCGGGCCTGGGCGTGCTCCAGTGTTTCCAGAATCAGGATGCCGGCGCCTTCTGCCATCACGAAACCATCGCGGTCCACATCGTAGGGGCGGGAAGCGGTGGTGGGGTCATCATTGCGGGTGGAAAGGGCCTTCATGTTGGCGAAACCGGCGATACCCACGGGAATCACGGCTGCTTCGGCACCGCCCACAATCATTACGTCGGCATCACCGAACTTCATGATGCGCCAGGCCTCGCCGATGCAGTGGTTGGCGGTGGCACAGGCGGTGGAAATGCTCATGTTGGGGCCGCCGAAACCATACTCGATACTTACCATGCCGGAGGCCATGTTGGTAATCATGTACGGAATGCAGAAGGGGCTCACACGGCGGGGACCGGACTGGATAAGGGCTGCGCAGCCGTCGCCGTGAATACCCAGACCACCGATGCCGGAGCCAATCATCACGCCCACGCGGTTCTTATCCACGGTCTCGACATCGAGCCCGGCGTTCTCAATGGCCTCAGCCACGGCGCCCATGGTCAGCTGCTCGAAGCGGTCGCAGCGGCGTACGGCCTTCGGGTCCTTCTTGAAATAGGGAGCCGGGTCATATCCGCGCACTTCGCCGGCAATGTGAACACTGAGTGCACTGTCATCAATGCTCTCAATCTTACCAATGCCGGAGCGGCCGTTCTTCATGCCTTCCCACGTTTCCTTGACACTGTTGCCAAGGGGAGTAAGGGCACCCATACCTGTAATAACGATGCGACGATTTGTCATAATGCTTGCGTACACGTTACCTTATAGGTGGAGTTAAGTCAAGCATAAAAGACAGTCAGATTCATGGAAAATGATGAAGTATGCGTGATGTGTGCTGATAATCTGCGTGTGAGGTAGTCTCAGTTGCTCCTTCTGCTGTGAAAACCGGGTGCTGCTGCGGCGCTGCCTGGCTGCGTGTCGCCGCTCTCCCCTCTGCACCGCAGAGAAGAAAAATCCCCCCGCTCTTTTGCGGAGCGGGGGGGAGGCTAAGTCTGTTAATATCAATCAGCCCATGAGGATGCTCAGGCGGCGGGGGTCGAGCTGTTCCCAGGGGAGGTCGGCTTTGGTGAAGTGGCCATAGTTGGTGGTTCTGCGGAAGATGGGTTCGCGCAGCCCCAGCACGCTCTCCATGTCAGCGGGCTTGAAGGAGAAGGCCTCGTTGATGCGGTCGATGATGACCTGCTTATCCACCTTGGCGGTGCCGAAGGTTTCCACATCAATCATGATGGAAACGGGGCTGGCCTTGCCGATGGCGTAGCCCACCTGCAGCTCGCAGCGGTCTGCCAGGCCGGCGGCCACCACGTGCTTGGCTACCCAGCGGCACATGTAGGCGCCGGAGCGGTCTACCTTGCTGCAGTCCTTGCCGGAGAAGGCACCGCCGCCGTGGCGCCCCATGCCGCCGTAGGTGTCCACGATAATCTTGCGGCCGGTGAGTCCGGAGTCGCCGTGGGGGCCGCCTACCACAAAACGGCCCGTGGGGTTGATGAAGAATTCTGTGTCAGGGGTGATGAGATCAGCGGGCAGGCAGCGGCGGATGAGGTTGGTGCAGAACTCGCGGATGGTGGCGATGTCGACTTCCTCGGTGTGCTGGGTGCTGAGTACCACGTTCAGGATGCGGACGGGACGGCCATTTTCGCCGTATTCCACGGCTACCTGGCTCTTGCTGTCAGGGCGCAGCCAGGTGACGGCACCGCTGTGGCGCACCTTGGCCAGCTCCATCATGATGCGGTGGGAGAACATGATGGGGGCGGGCATGAGCTCGGGGGTCTCGTTGGAAGCGTAGCCGAACATGATACCCTGGTCACCGGCGCCCTGTTCGGCGCCATCCTTGCCATCGGCCTCGCGGGCATCCACGCCCTGGGCGATGTCGGGACTCTGGGTGGAGAGGTAGTTCGTGATGTCTACGTTTTCGGCGTTGAAAAGAGCATCGTCTGCGGCGGTGCGGTAGCCGATTTCGGCGATGGTGTCGCGCACAATCTTTTCGTAGTCAATGACAGCCTTGGTGGTAATCTCGCCGGCGAGCACCACGTGGCTGTCCTTCACCAGCGTTTCGCAGGCTACGCGGCTGGTGGGGTCCTGGGCCAGACAGGCATCGAGAATGGAATCGGAGATGAGGTCGGCCACTTTGTCGGGGTGTCCCTCGCCTACGGATTCGGACGTGAATATGTTGGTGTATTTCATGTGCTTGTCTATGTGTTTATTCGTAATTCGTAAAACTGAACTGGCGCAGGCCGCTGGGCAGGGCGCTGCTGGCTTTGCCGAACTCCGCCATGCCGGAGGAGGCGATGAGGGCGGCCTTGTTGCAGAGCTCGGGGGAGTAGTCGAGCA
>JAZOTV010000115.1:0-14514 GCA_045657815.1 Akkermansia sp. | reverse complement strand
CCTGGATATTCGCTCAGTAAGTTCAGGTTGTGTGTAATCATCAAGATGGCTGATCCTTGTGCACAGATTTCCTTCAGTAATTCCACAAGTCGGAGGCCAAGCGGTCTTAGGAAGACAAATTATTGTGCCAACTCCTTGGCTCACAGAACGACATGGCTACGATCCGACTTCCTGGATATTCGCTCAGTAAGTTCAGGTTGTGTGTAATCATCAAGATGGCTGATCCTTGTGCACAGATTTCCTTCAGTAATTCCACGATTCGTCGTCCGGTTTCCACGTCAAGGTTTCCGGTTGGCTCATCGGCCAGAATCAGTTCTGGTTTGTTGAGGATGGCGCGGGCGATCACGATGCGCTGTTGCTCACCTCCGGAAAGCTCGTTGGGCAGATGGTCCATGCGGTCCGCCAGGCCTACGCGCTCCAGAAGGGATTTGACACGCTCCGTTGCCTCAGAACCAGCCACAGCCGTGGCAAGCGATGCATTTTCCAGAGCAGTCAGCTCGGGCATGAGCATATAATTCTGGAAAATGAAGCCCATCATCTTATTGCGGAACAGAGCCCGGCGCCGCAATGACAGAGCATAGATATCTTCTCCGTCCACGATGACCTGCCCCTGCTGCGGAGGCTCCAGCCCGGCGAGGGTGTACATCAGCGTGGTCTTACCAGCACCACTGGGACCGCAGAGAAACACCTTCTCGCCACGGCGGATATGGAGGTCCAGCCCATGAAGCACCTCAATCTGCTTCTTGGCTATACTATACGAGCGATGAAGATTTACGGCCTTGATCATGAGCGGGAAAGTTCAATATTATCGATAAGACGCACATCTCCGAACCAGGCAGCCACAGCCAGCAGAGCGAGGCGGCTGGAATCCGTCAGCTCATGCAGGGTAACGGCATCCACCAGCTGCACATAATCGCAGCGCACGCCGGGAATGGATTCCAGACATGCCTTCACCTCAGCACAGATGGCAGAAACCTCCCCACCAGCAGAATAAGAGGCTGCTGCTGCAAGCAGACACTTACGGATTGTGGGAGCTGCAGCGCGGTGCTCAAGCGTCAGGCGCACATTGCGGCTGGAAAGCGCCAGGCCATCAGCCTCTCGCACAATCTCAGCCCCATGCAGCGTGATGGGCATATCCAGATCACGCACCATGCGGCGCAGAATGGCAAACTGCTGGTAATCCTTCTTGCCGAAAATAGCATCCGTAGGCTGAACCAGGTTGAAAAGTTTATTCACCACCAGGCAGACACCGGCAAAGTGACCGGGGCGGCTGGCACCGCAGAGCACAGTGGAAAGATGCGTTTCCTCCAGTGTGATGGAGCGATCCGGGCAATACATGGCATCCGGCGTGGGCATAAACACCACATCTACCCCGCAGCAGTCGCAAGTTGCCAGATCCTGCTCAGGGGTCTTCGGATAGGTGGCTAAATCTCCGGCATTATCAAACTGAACCGGATTCAGAAAGACGCTGGCCACCACCACGCCCTCTGCGCCTGCCAGCTCCCGGGCCTGACGCAGCAACGAGGCGTGTCCCTCATGCAAGGCTCCCATGGTCGGCACCAGCACAATACGTTTCCCGCGCACCGGGGCCAGCATGGAGCGCAATTCTTCCTTTGTATATGCAGTCTGCATGCGTGTATACTAACACAAAGGGAGCCCCCCTTCAACCCATCATGACAAGGATAAATCCCGGCAAAACAGCATCATCGCTCTTTTCTTGACTCCGCACAGCTTGCGCGTTATAATACGTGCAGGTTCAGGCCCCATGAATAAGCAACTTTACATCTACGATTGTCTGGCAGCGAAACTCCGTGCGTCAGATGGCGTGTTCATGACCATTGGTTCAGGCGAAAAGAATACCTTTCGCGTCAAAATGGAAGCCGAGAATGGCGGTTCCTTTGCCCAGCGGGATTCCGTGTGCCGCTTTTTTCCGCATGGAAAAGTTAACTGCTATTCCCTGAACGGCGTCCAGCTGAAAGCAGATGTAACAATCCGGCCTGAAACCATGTATCTGTTTGTACTGGAGAAAGGCTGCTTCATCTGCTGGTATGGGAACGATGCCTCCCGCCCGGATTTCAGCATGTATGATCCCAGTATCTGGTATCTGTACAACCCCTCGTGCGAAGAATGGTACGGTCCCTATTGCCTGAATGACCTGCCCCAGGTAGCACCGGAGCTGCCGCAGGATGTGCTGGCTGCTTTCCAGGGGCTGGAGCAATGCGCTTTCTATCTCCGGGATATACTTGAAGTAGCACAATTTGCAGGCAGCGCGGTGCCGGAAAACGCTATTCCCGAACCGGCCATAGGTGGGGCGGTTGAATCGCACCGCTGCCCGAACTGCTGGGAATTCTTCATGCCCGATGAGATTCTCAGCATCGCGTCACATCCGGAGCTGATGGGAGATTCCATCCTCGGGGAGGACGCCATGCTGCGTTTTGCCCCGGAGTACAGCAATGCCAACGGCCTGCCGCTGGATGCAAAAGGAACGCCATGCAGCGAATACGCCTGCCCGCACTGCCATTGCAAACTGCCGCCCTTCTTCACCCAGACGCAGCAGCATATCATTTCACTGGTCGGTGTGCCAGCCGCAGGCAAAAGCTATTACCTGACCTCCCTGGTGCATGAGCTGGAAACCCAGTTCCCGCGCGAGTTCGGTATGCCATTCCGCGATGCCGACCCGGAAACCAATGAACCGCTGAACGAGATGCGCATGCGCCTGTTCACCGCCCGTACCCCCCAGGAGGCCTACATTGCCAAAACCCACATGCAGGGGCGGCGTTACCACAAGGTCTGGCGGCAGGGCGTATTTGCCAGCATGCCGAGGCCCTTCATCTTCAATCTGAACAAAGGGGCGGAAACGCACTCCCTGGTTCTGTATGATAACGCCGGTGAGGATTTCCAGCCCGGGCAGGACAACGTGCTCACGCCCGGCAGCCACCATCTCAGTGTGGCCTCCGCCATTCTCTTCCTGTTCGACCCCACGGCCAATCCGGGGTTCCGGCAGCTTCTTCAGGAATCAACAGACCCGCAGCTGCGCAATTCTCTGTACCGCCCGGGGCGCCAGGCCATGCTTCTGGCAGAATCTGAAATGCGCTTGCGCACGCGCCTGAACCTGCCGCCCTCAGAAAAGCTGAACATTCCCATGGCCATCATCATCGGCAAGAGCGATACCTGGAGCCACTTGCTGGGGCCGGAAGCGCTGCTGCCCGCCACGCGCAACGGCATGTTCATGGCAGAACATGTGAACCACAACTCTGAACGCCTCCGCCAGTTCATCTTCAACATCGCCCCGCATATCTGCACCAATGCTGAGGCCATTTCCTCCAATGTGCGGTACTTTGCAGCCAGTGCACTAGGTGAGTCACCCGTGGAGTTCACAGATACCCAGAGCGGCACAACCCTCATCGGCCCGGCGTCCGGCCAGGTGCATCCCATCCGTGTGACGGAGCCGCTCCTCTGGGCTCTGCATAATGTAGCCCCCTCACTCATACCCAGTTCTCAAAGCTGAACATGCCGCTGCAACTCATCCACACCAGTGCACCGCATCTGCTGGATTCCAATTCGGCAGGCTACGGCACCGTAGCCCGTTCAGAAAAATTGCCCAGAACGCTCTGCGCCCAGCTCACAGCGCTGAGCATAATGCGCGAGCCCAAAGGCGGCGCTGCCACCACTGGCCCACAATACAGTTACACCATTATTGAGCACGCCGGAAATCCCTGGCACGTACTTACCTGCACCCAGAACGCAGGAGCAGATTACAGCGGCAGAATCTGCCACATTGCCCACCACCTTATCCTGAGTCTGGAAGAAGTGCGCATTCTGCATGGTCACTCACTGCGCCCCACCCCGTCAGGCTTCATGCTGGCGCTCCAGAACAACGGGTTCTGGAAGAACAAATGGGAGGGCGAACCGCAGTATCTCACAGATGGCCCCACCCTCTCCATCGGCGATATGCCCGATGCCGATACTCAGCCTACATGGAAACAGTATACCGGCCACAAATCAAACGCCCGGGCCTTCTTTACCCCGCCATATGACCGGGACTGTCTCATCACTGTACCGAAAGGTACCCCCGCGGCAGAAGTTCTGAAACTCTTCCATGAAAGTGACTGGCTTACCCACACGCGGGGCTGGGGAATCACCTTCACCACCGAGGCCGATGAATCCGACAGCCATGCCGAAACGCTTCGCATCGTCACCGGGGCCGGCTCGCCGCTGGTGCAACGGGCGCAGCGCACCGGCCACCCGGTATTGAACATCGAGCAGGGCATGGAGCTTCCATTGTCTGCGCCGGCAGCAGAGCCTGTGGCGGGCTACCCCGCGCAGGCAGAAGGCAGGCAGCACCCCCACGGCGGAATGATGCGCACCCTCTCGCGCACCGTCAACCACTATCACTATATAGAGGAACCGGACTGGCTCATGTATGACGTGCGGCCCGCCCGTGCGCGCTGGCCATATGCCGCAGGTGGGGGGCTGGTACTTTCCGCGCTCTGTCTGGCAGCCTGGATTTTCCACACACCGGCAGGATACAGCCCGGAAGAGGATATTGCAGTCGATGCACAGCCGCAACACAGCATCAGCATTGATTACATGCAGAATCTCTCCAGGCTGGCAGGTAGCCCGTACCAACATGAACACACGGTGCGCACCCTGGCAGAGCTTGCAGGTATTTCTGAAAACACCCCGGAAGACACCCTGATTCTGGAGGCCGTTTCCCTGCTCCGCAGTGCAGCACAACCAGGCACGCGGCACGCGCAGGCCATCAAACGGCTTTGCGAATGCGCCCGGCTTATGGGGCTGAAAGACAGGGAACTGGCTCAGCTTTACCTGAACGAAGCCATCCACAGCACCACCCCGGAGGAATGGCAGCAGCAATTCAATGGCCAGCATGTAACTGACTGGCTGGCACTGAAGCAGAGCGAGCCCCAGGTACTTACACTGCTCGAGGAAGAAAAATTCCGCGCCTATGCCCCCCGCCAGGAAGCGCCCGAAACCACCATTCTGGCAACAGCAGATACGGCCGCTCCCGCTGCGGAGGATGAAACAACAACACCGGCGCAGCTCCCAGTTCGCATCTCCCTTATTCCCAGCGCTGCTGTAAGCGGGTCCCCCCTGCCCGCTGAGCTCGAATCCGCCATCACCCGGCTGCCGTTATCAATCAGCAGCGGCAGCTATGCCATTTCCTGCTTTGCAGAGGGTGGCGAGCTCTGCTCTCCGCAGCGGCTCGAACTCAGCCCAAATGGCTACCGCCTGTACATCACCCCGACTGAAAACCCCGGTGAGTTTGCTCTGGTGCCGGAACATGCAGAGGGCAAGACCAGCCCCGTGCCGCCCTGCACATTCAAGATTCAGAAAGGCAAGTTGCAGAACATCCGCTGCGATGGCAAGAAAGCCGTGGTCAGCTTCCCCATAGCCACAGGAAAAGACTTCCTTACCAATATCATCCTGGCTTCCTCATTCGGCATTCCTCTCCCGCCCTCAGAAATAATCAAACTTCCGCCCGCAAGCGAGGCCCATCTTGATATCTCTCCGGAGTCCATCGAAATCGATGCCAACTCCATCAATTCCGGCGCACCCAGGCTCAGACTCATCAAAACCCGGAAATTTCCGTGGGTAATCTCCAGCAAGGAAGAAGTGAAAAACCGTTTCACCATCAACCTTCCCGTCCTCATCGGCCACAACACCATTCAGAAAACGGGCGCAGAGCTGCCCTCCTACAAACTGACAAGCGCAGAGGTTGTATCCGAAACCGACGAACTGACCTCACTACGTTGCGAGGTAATTCACAGCACCAACCTTCCAGACAGGCTGCTGAACACGTTCGACATGGTGGCCAATTCTCCCTGCTGCGGAGAAATCCGTAACATCAAGAACAAATCCTTGACGCTGGCTAAGTTGTACTATATCTGCTGCGCCATGGCTAACCCCAAATTATCCATCAAGCAGAGGAAATTATTGCAACAAGAGTATTTCAGCCTCTTTGCCAACAAGCAGTTCAACAAAATCCTTCTCCGGGTGCTGGAGAAGGAGACCTTCCTGCATATCACCCCGCAAGAAGCCAGCTCTTCCCACTTCAAGGCACTGCATATACGCAACAACATCAAGCAGAAGCTCAATGAACGTGCGATACGAGACCTCATCCGCAAGCGCATCTGTGAGGTGCTGACCCGTTCCCTCTATGCAGCCTATACCATGGAGCAGAATAACCTTACCAGCAAGGCTTCAACGCCGCCAGTGCTGATTCTCAGAAAAATCAGCACTGGCGAACATGTGGAGCTCCTCTGGCAATTCCAGATGCAGGAGAAACTCTAAGCATGGCACGACGAAAACCCGACCCGGCATTACAGAAAGCGCGACGCCTGGCCCGAACCGGGCGCCGCAGGGAGGCCGCCAACGTGTTGGAACAAGCGCTGCGGGATACCCCGGGTAACGCCAAAGTGAAGGACGAGCTTTCCCGGTACCTGACCGGCAAGCCATTCACCTTTGAGGAAAAGGACTACAAGGAGCTCCAGAGCATCATATCTGATTTTCTGACGAAACCGCAGAGATTCTCCACCCTGCGCCGGGGCAGAATCAAGCAGCTGCGCCACCGGATTTTCTATCTGGAGCAAGCGGTGCGCCACATGCTCTCGGTGACGGATCAGAAATCACTGCAGCAGCTGCAGGATACCCTGAAACGAGCCCTGCAGCGCCATCGCAAGCCACTCAGCAGGCTGGGAATTGCCCTGGCCGCGGCAGGAATTCTGCTGACTCTACTCGGAGGAAGCGCATACTACCTCTGCAAACGGGCAGAAAAAGCCGCCGAAACCATGGCTAACCATGTAAAAGGTGAATTTGACCTGCAGATTGCCCGCAGCCTTCTCAAAACCTATGACACCGGCCTGAACCGCACCCTGAACAACAGGGTCGATACCGCAGCAGACCGCCTGCGTTACTATATCAAAGCCACGGAGCAGCGCTACAGCGAAATTGACTCCATACTCAAGGAAATCGAGACCAATCAGCAGAGTGTAGTCGGCCAGGGC
The DNA here is from genome assembly GCA_045657815.1 of Akkermansia sp. Classification (GTDB taxonomy): domain Bacteria; phylum Verrucomicrobiota; class Verrucomicrobiia; order Verrucomicrobiales; family Akkermansiaceae; genus Akkermansia. The sequence goes on along the minus strand of JAZOTV010000115.1, from coordinate 7,489 downwards.
GTGCGGCGCCGGGCATTTATCGAACGCCAGCTGCGAGCACTCGGCCGGAGTGCAGGAGATCTGCATGCAAGATGGGCAACACTGTGCCGCCGCGAGCAAAAGGAACTCAACCAGCAGCGCCTGTCCCTGGCAGAGGAGCTGATGTCGCCCCTGCCCGAATGGCAGCAACTCACCAATAACCCCGAGGAGGATATCGCACTGCTCAACGCGCGGCTGAAAGTGCTGCAACAGCGCATCAATATCTATGATGACGCAGCTGAAGCCCTTAAACTGCCGGAGGAAATCATCAAACCCACCCGCCAGGAAATAGAGAATAACACCGCGCTGCGCAAGGAAATCAAGGCATACTCCACCATGCTGGCCTACCTGCCGAACGCGCGCAGTTACGAACAGTACAGGCAATTGCTGCAGGAGGTGAATCCAAAGCTTTACCCCCCCGCAGTAAAGCACCTGTCCATCATCAGCAACCTGCCAGAGGTTGCCTCCATACGCAGCATGATGCAGGAGCGAGGTCAGAATCTGCCTGCAGGGCTCCTGCAGGCAGCCAGAGAGAGTCTGGTGGAAGGAAGGCCCACGTTCTCGCAGAATTTTCCGGCCACAAAGGAGCAGCTTCATTTGCTGGATGAGATTCTGACCAACTCTGCGCTCCGCACCCGATTATACGAATTGACCAACTCGGCAGACATGCTGGAGGGCTATTCGGAAAAATTGCCGGTAATCCGGCAGGGCCGGGTCTGCTTTGAGCGCGCCGCACTGGATCCTCAACGAAATATAGAAGAAAGCAAATCGGTCGAATGGGAAAACCCGAACGCCGTGGTAAGCCGCGTGCTGGATCCGCGCCCGCTTCACACAGCGCTGGGGCTGGACTCCCCCAGCGGATACAGCGCAAGGGTCAACCTGCCTGTCATGCTAACCAGGCTGCTGCAACTCAACCAGCCGGATGTACCAGCGCTGGCCAAGGCCTATGTTTTTCACTATCTGCTCCAGATTAACAACAGCGGCGAACACCAGTTGATGAGCGGAATGCGATTTGCCCCGGAAATGAGAAAAACGGTGGAAAGTTTTGATAAGCTGAGGAAAGATTGCAACATCCGGCTGGATGGCAACTGCTGGCTGCGCCGGGATAAGGCCCACACCAGAGCCGAAGCAAAATTTGCAGCATGGTTTCACAAACACCGAAAGGTCGATTTCCCGGCAGAACTGAAAAAGAACCTGGGAGCCCTGCTGAATGTGGAACCCATGTTCGGCGGCTATATCAACATACAGGGCGAGCCTGAGTTGTTCGAACATGTAAGCAAGGGGCAGCTCATCTGGCACCTCTCCGGTTCCGCCATGACCAGCTCCACATACGGCGATGCACTGCAGAATCCAGACCTTCTTTCACCTGTATTCATCATGAGAAAACAGCGATAAAGCCATGCGCGCAGCCCTGCTTTCAGATATACATGACCACGAAACCCACCTGCTGCTTGCGCTGGAAGCGGCGCGGGCAGCGGGCTGCACCCACCTGCTCTTCATGGGAGATATGGCCGGGCTCGGCACTTTCCGTACCCTGCTGGATGCATGGGAACACCCAATTGACCTGGTGTTCGGCAACAATGAATACCAGCTGGGTGAATTCAGAAAGCTCGCCGCCGCCAGCCGGCATGCCACACTTCATGGAGATACAGCCGATATTGAGCTGAGTGCCCGCCGGCTCTTCCTGACTCATTTTCCATGGGCCGCACAGAAAGCAGCAGAAAGCGGCCTGTATGATGCCGTATTCTACGGACACACGCATACTGCCGAAATCCGCAGACTGGGGAATACCCTCATTGTTAACCCCGGTGAGATTTACGGCCGCCAGTCAAAACCAGGAATCGGTATCTATGATACCAATTCCAACACCGCCCGGCTTGTTCACATCTGATGGATTACCTTGTTTACAAATTCTCCGCGTTAGAAGGCGAGCCGGTCGATTTGCAGCTGCTTCCGGCCGCAGAGCAAGCCATTGCCGCCACAAAGGGCGGGCAGTATGTACTTGTCCGCACGCTGCTGCGCCGGGAGCTTGCCCGCCGCACCGGGCTTGCCCCCCAGGAGATTCAATTCACTTATTCAGCCCACGGCAAACCGGAATTGCAGGCGCAGCCCTTCAATCTCAGCCATTCGGCAGATTGCCTGTGCATCGCCTTTCACCACAGCAGTGTGGGAGTAGATGTGGAGCACATGCGACCGCGCCGCTTCAGAGAAATCGCAGCCCGTTTCATGCACCCGGAGCAACTGGCCGCCTTTGAGGCGCGCGGCTGCCCCCAGGAGGAATTCTACAGCTGCTGGTGCGCCGCAGAAGCCCTTCTCAAGCATGCGGGAGATACCGTGTGGAATGCCCGCCAATACCCCTTCCGTTATCACCCCGGACGCATTGAATGCTTGTTCGAACAGGCCCCCCTGCTAGAGCTTTTCACCCCGTTTCCCGGCTACATGGGAGCCGTTGCCTACACAATATAACCATACATCATATTATGCCGCTGCATGTTCAACTGATTATCACACTCACCACCGGCAGTGTCATGCTCTGCCTGTTTCTCGGTCTGTTCGGCTTCATTTCCAGCAAGAGCAGAAATGCCCTCCCCCCCGTGCCTCAGTTTCCGGGCAGCAGCTTTCCCGGTCCCGCCGCGCATATTCTCGCGGTACTTTTCGGCATTTTCTTTGCACTGGGGGGAGTAAGCAGCTACACAAACGAAGAAGCCCAGATTACGGCAGATATAAATCTACTGGAACTGATTCTTAACGCGGCCCTGCAGGTTCTCTTCTACCTTCCGTTCATCATCATTTACCTGAGTCTTCCCACCCGGCAGAATCCCCCGGTTCCTTGTTCCAGGAAACTGGCCTGGGTGCTGTTCTTTCTGTTTCTCATGCTTATTCCCTCCCAGCTCATGGAGCTTCTGAAGCTTCAGGACTGGATTGCAGAAATGACCGGAGCCCCCGTTCTGCAGGATGTTGTAACCACCATCCGCGATGGCGATTTCAACACCAGAATCGTAATGGTCATCATGGCCGTCATTGTAGCCCCCATCACTGAGGAAATATACTTCCGGGGCTTTGTATACAACATCCTCAAGAAATGGAGCGGAGTCCTGCCGGCAGCTATTGCCTCCTCCTTCTTCTTCTCCATTGTGCATACATCGCTCACTCAGGCAATCCCGCTCTTTCTCTTTGCTATGGTACAATGCTGGGCCTATGAGAAGGCTCGCTCGCTCTGGCTGCCGATTACCCTGCACATGCTCTTCAACGGCATCAGCTGCCTTGCTATTCTTTTTCTGATGCAATGACCGAATCACTTGCGCAACTGGGGGAAAACGCCCTGCTCCGGCGCCTGCTCTGCAACCTGCCGGTGAATGATGACCTGCTCACCGGGCCGGGGGATGACTGCGCCGTGGTAGCACGAAACGAGGAATGGGATACCCTGCTGAAAACAGATGTGGTGGTGGAGAATATGCACTTCACCCCGGACACGGAGCCGGAACGCATCGGCCGCAAGGCGCTTGCCCGTGCTGTGTCCGATATCGCCGCCATGGGTGGCATACCGGAACATGCCCTCATTACAATTCTTTGCCACCCCTCCCGCCCATTCTCTCTGCTGGAGGGTATCTACAAAGGTATGGGAGAGCTGGCCCGCCGCTTTGATATCTCCCTGGCTGGTGGCGAAACCTCTGCCCTCCCGTATGACGGCCTCGTCATTAACGTGGCGCTCAGCGGCCGGGTCGAGCGAGGCATGGCCATTCTCCGCTCCGGCGGGGCCCCCGGTGACCAGCTTTTCGTAACGGGCGTTCTGGGGGGCTCTTTCCCTACCGGGTGGCATCTGGACTTCGAACCCCGTGTCAAGCTCGCCAGAGCACTTCTGAAGGCCGGAATCAGGCCTTCTGCCATGATGGATCTCTCCGATGGTCTCGGCACCGATCTGCCACGTCTTGCGGCAGCCAGTAATTGTGGTTTTGAGATAGATGAATCACGGCTGCCGTGCCGGCCCGGTTTTTCGCCCGCAGATGCTGTTTCACACGGCGAGGACTATGAATTGCTCCTCGCTCTACCTCCCTCAGAAGTGAAAAAACTCACAACTGGTACGTTTGCAACAGTCTTGCATAACATCGGCCGCCTGACCCCGAATTCCACCGCCTCTCTTGCCGCAGGCTGGCAGCATTTTACCGCCTAAAATGCTTATTTTTCAGGCATCTAGAAGGCCTTCCACCGGCCCTCTTTTTAATTTTTCCTGAAACTTTTATTTTATTTCTGTTCTCTCATTATTAACACCTTACGCATTTTAGACACCTGCGTTCTACACCCTTTTATCCACCAGGCTCAGAGCTATGCACAAATATCAGGAAAAGTTAATAATTCACCAAAGGCTCTGACAATTTTTTTTTTTACTGTGGAACCCGCATGGAACACCACCTCTGAGATGAAACAATGAACCGCATGCGCAAAAAAATCTTTTTCTGAAGGGATGCGCATGGCATATTGCACCCCGCCTCCCGAATCGGAAGGCAAGCAAACCAGAACCAACGAAACGAGACAGGATCCCCGAACAATGGAGAAAAACAAACAGGAGAGCGAGACCGTGTGGCAGCAGATTATGCATGATCTGCAGAGACATGGTCAGGAGGGTGAGTATGTGAGCGGTCTTGTCTCCAGCCTGCGTTTACGAGAGGATACCGGTACCAAGCTCATCATTGAGTACCCGTCCGACACCCCTTTCTACTGGATTGAGCTGAACTACGGAGACTGCATCGCCGCCGCCGCCCGGCGCGTACTGAATGAGGAGCGAGAGCTGGAATACGTGGAAGCAAGTACCCCGGCCATCGAGCTTCTCCCCACCCCCGCCCCGGCACAGGTGGTGAATGAAGAGCCGGCCACCATCACAGAACAGCCGGTTCGCCGCAGCAGCAAGGCCACCCGCACCAGCGCAAAATTCCAGACCCAGCTGAACGCTGAATACACCTTCGATAACTATGTGGTAGGCAACAACAACCAGCTGGCCTACGCAGCAGCACAGGCACTGGTCAACAGCCCCGTGCGCGTTTTCAACCCTCTGTTCATCTATGGCCAGTCCGGCATGGGCAAAACCCACCTGATGCACGCCATCGGCAATGCCCTGCGCGACCGCCAGGAAAGTGTGCGGGTGCTCTATGTGACCAGTGAGCAGTTTACAAACGCCTATATTGAAGCTATCCGCAAGCGCGGAGATGCCCTGGAAGTATTCCGTAAGAAGTACCGCAAGGTGGATGTGCTGCTGATTGATGATGTGCAGTTCATGGCACGCGCCGATAGAACGCAGGAAGAATTCTTCCACACCTTCAACGCCTTGTTTGAAAGCGGCAAGCAGATTGTGCTCTCGGCAGATTGCCCGGCCTCCCGTATCACCGGTATGGATGACCGCCTGAAAACCCGTTTTTCCCAGGGCATGACCGTGGAGCTCACCGCCCCGTGCTACGAAATGCGCATGGCAATTCTGCGCCAGAAAATGCAGAAATGGAACACAAACCTGCTTAGCGATGAAGTGGTGGAGTTCCTTGCACGCAACATCACCCAGTCCGTACGCGCCCTGGAAGGTGCGCTCGTGCGCACCAGCACCGTTGCGTCCTTCAACAACTGCAGCCCCTCCATTGCTTTCCTGCGCGATAACCTGGCAGACCTCATGACCCAGCAGGCCGGATCCGGTGTTTCTATTGCAGATATCAAACAGCGTGTTGCCAACGAATTCGGGCTCCGTGTAGAGGATATCGACAGCCGCCGTCGCCTTGCCTCCCTGGCTCACCCGCGCCAGGTGGCCATGTTCCTGGCCCGCAAGCATACCAATGCCTCCCTGCAGGATATCGGCGCCGCCTTTGGCCGCGACCACTCCACCGTGCTTCACGCGCTGCGGAACGTAGAAAGCAAAATGGAAACCGATGCACCCCTGCGGAGCATGATTGAACAGTTTGCCCAGGCTCTGGCCTGATTTCCATACCTATTTCCCCCCGGAATGCGGCATAACCCCATGGTTATGCCGCTTCTTTTGCACTAAATCTCCTATACTCCTATTACAAAAGTATATTTTAACTTGACGAACGCCCTCATGTTATATAGTATAACAGCACGCCTATGATGAGAATATCTACAAAGGGCCGTTACGCCCTTCGCATTATGCTGGATCTGGCTCAACACGAAGTGGATGGGCCGGTGGCACTTCGTGAAATTTCCGAGCGTCAGAAAATCACCCCCAAATACATGGAAAGCATCATGGCCCTGCTCCTGCGCGACGGTCTGGTGCAGAGCATCCGTGGCAAATCCGGTGGTTACAAGCTCACGAAGAAGCCGGACGAATACAAACTTTACGAGATTCTGAACACCGCGGAAGGAGGACTAGCACCGGTGCATTGTCTTGCGCTTGACGAGAATGACTGTCCGATTCGCCAGAGCTGCCTCACCATTCCAGTATGGGAAGGTCTGCACAAAGTCATCAAGGACTACCTTTCCGGCATTTCCCTGCAGGCCCTTATTGACCAAGGTTCAAACTGCTTATAATGAATACCCGTATACATCCATTCTTCATGACGCCCGCTGTTGTCTGCACAATGGCGGCGTCCTGCGTTATGGCCACCGAAATCAACGCCGTGGACTACGGGGTAAAGCCCAGCAGCAAGGACAACGGCGCCGCCATGCTGGAGCTTATCAACACAGCCCGCACCAAAGGAGTGACCCGCATCAACTTCTCCCCGGGCGAGTACCATTTTCACGCGGAAAGCGCCCTGCCCATGCAGCTGTTCATCTCCAACCATGACCAGCAGGATGAGCACCCCGTGGGTGTGCCCCTGGTTAATCTCAAGAACGTGGAGCTCCGGGGCAAGAAAACCCGATTCATCTTCCACGGCAAGATGCTTCCCTTCGTCCTGAAGGACTGCGAAGGCATCACCATCAAGAACATCAGCATTGATGCCGCCGAGCCCTTCTCTTCCGAAGGCCGCATCGAGGAAATCGAGGATGGCAAGACCACGCTGAAACTCAGCCCCTCCAGCCGCTACACGGTGGAGAATGGCCAGTTCCTGCTCACCAACAACGGACGCAAAGACAAGGTGCAGTGCATTCTTGCCTTTGAACCCGATGGCCGCATGGTACCCACCGGCAAATCCGGCGATATGGGCTGGTATGCCGCGGCAGAACAACTCCCGGGCAATCGTGTACGCTTTGCCGAGGACGCCAGCAAAAAGGGGCTCGCGGTGGGCCAGACACTTGTGCTGCGCAGCTACTACCGCCCGCACCCCGGCATGCTGCTCTACCGCGCCAAGGACACCACACTGAAGAACGTGGTCTTCCATGACAGCCAGGGTATGGCTCTCATCGCCCAGCGCAGCGAGAACATCACCATCCGCGGCGGCGGCTGCATCCGCGCCAAGGGGCGTATGCACACCAGCGCGGCAGATGCCACGCACTTCTCCAACTGCCGCGGCCACATCAGCGTGCAAGGTGCCACCTA